>NZ_JNLQ01000006.1 GCF_000703165.1 Butyrivibrio sp. AE3004 | reverse complement strand
AAAAAATGAATTCAATAGAGATTGCAAGAACAGAAAGATTTATATGTAATGCTAAACTAAAGGATTCATATGAAGCTTACAACGTTTTAGACCATAATGAGTATCAAAGGTTTATAAAGCTGGTTCTTAAAAATACAGATATAGTTTGTTTTAAGGTAGATTCCTGGCTGGATGATCTGGACGAGCTAAGTCGGAGTAAATGGGGGAAACTGAGTGAGAATGTTATTGAGATGACGAATGAGGAGGGTGTTCCCAACTCTGCTGGCTGTTATTCCAGAATCTTCCTGAAAAATGATTATACATTATATGAATTTTTCATGGGGCTGAAAAAATTCTTTGATTTTAAGGAAGATGAGTCTATGGGAATAAAACTCGAAGATCCACTTTTCATCAAAAATGGCGAAATAATCTGTCACACACTTACACATGAGGGGTATTGTGATGTGGCAGAGGATATATATGAACTCTTGCAAAAGGGATATTTGCACAATTGACAGGAATTTAGGATATTTATGATTTAAATGAAACACAATGGTAGGGCACTTATGCTTAGCTCCCTTTCCGTCAATACGGGGAGGGGCTTTTTTATAGCTTTATTTTTAAAAGAAGAAATCTTTTTTGTAACGAATTCTTGTTTATCTGCATTAACTATATAGAAACATCTTAAAAGACAATGAAGGAGACAGAAACTTGCAACCAATGGATGAAATATACCAAAAGTATGCCCGCATGGTTTACGGATACCTGAGGTCGGTTGCACAGAACGATGACCTTGCGGAGGAACTGACACAGGAAACCTTTTGCCAGGCAATTAAAAGCATCAATCGATTTAATGGTAGCTGCAAATTATCCACATGGCTTTGCGCGATCGCAAAGAATACATATCTTAGCTACCTACGCAAAAATCCACAGCATGATTATACGATGATCTTAACATTCCTGTGGAATCGGCGAGAGTACGCACTGCAGTCAAATAAAAAAGTCAGAATTGATGAACACATACATAATCTACCAGAGCCATATCGTGAAGTAGCTTACCTCGTGGGCTAGGCGGTCGTCCTTTGCTGAGATTGGAGAAGTACTTGGGAAAACAGAGAACTGGGCAAGAGTAACTTTTACGAAGTAAGAAAAACTTAGAAAGGAATTTACGAGAATGAATAAGATCCATGTGAGATGATCAGGATCTTTTTCCATCATATATAGATGGACTTACCAGTGAGAGAACCAATGAACTCATAAAAGACCATCTTGAGAAATGCCCGGATTGTCAAAAATATTGGAAAGCATGAACGGAGATACAGAAAAAGAGTTTTTTCCTGGCAATAACGATACAAAAGCAATTCAGTTTTGAAAAAAGAAAATAGACTCAGAAAAAGAATAATCATTGGTAGCACAGCGGCTATCATTCTCAGTATTCTTATTGTATTTATCAAGATTTTCATTGTGGGAACGGATTATGAAGAGGGCTATTATGCAATTGAAAAGCTGGATGTGGAAGATAGTGTTTTGCATATACAAGTCAGTACCGAAGATAGCATAAATGTAATCTCAAGAATAAGATTTAAAGAAGATGATGGCGTTGTAACTGCGGTGGTGAGGGAAGTTCCGGTTAGCTTTATCAACCGTCCAGGAAAAGAATTTACATATTCGTTAAAGAATCCCGAGAATTTTAGGCAGGTAAAGATTGGTGGAGTCGTTGTGTGGGAAGATGGAAGCTTGATTTCATACCGTACAGGTAAGCTCTATGAAACCAGACACAGCTACGTCGGTGATGCATCTGCGAATGGAAAAACACTTTGTGCGATGAGGGATGTATGCGGAATGCTTGGAGAGTTTGGAAAGATGCAAAGCCAGCTTGAAACTAGCAATGAACCCTATGGTTGGATACTTGCCTTGATAAAGAAATTCCCCCTGAAAACGAAGATCTTTTAACTCAAAAAATGGAATACACTTCGTATCTGCTTCTTGGACTTATAGGCAACCTTGATCATGTCACTTTTAAATATAAGGTTGCAGGTAAAAATCGCACAATAACTTTTGACGCATCAATAGCCACTGAATTTCTGGGCCAGGATATCAAGAACTGTGGAAATAGTGCAAAAGTTTTAGATATGTTACTTAAAAAGACTGAAATGTAGGATAATAGTAAAAAACAGTCTGAATTGATTGGTTGTCTCCAAATGTTTAAAATGTCTGTCCTTTATTGATAGTAATGTAAAAGTATATTGTGGAGATGAAGTAAACGTTAATTATGATAAATGAAATACAAGTGCATTCTTGATTTGCATGATGATTGCACTTGTTTAGAGCAGCTTGGGTGTTTTTGCAATTAAGAAAGATAGGAACGTTGAGGAAGATACTGTATGAAGAAAGCCATACCAACCTTGTTAATCATAATAGGAATAATACTTTTTGCATTTAAGATGATTGGAATAGTGTATGACGTATTTTATTGGCCACAAACAGTACAGCCTATGCAAACAGTTTTGGCGGAGAGTAGTTCCTGATGGACCAACAGCATACTTTATTGCAAGCAAAATAAGCTATTCATATATATTCTTGGAACTTTTACCAGGTATTGCTTTGATACTTATTGGTATTTTTATGTTTTTGAGTGTTAGAAAAAGACTTCTTAGGGCACTTGTTTGTACCATTTATGGAGTTTATTATCATCGTGGCAGGATATGGCATATTCCATGGACCGTCGATTTTCCCACTTTATGCAGATTTTTATCCATTAATCCTTGCTATCATGGCTGCTATGGTCATATTTATGATGATTTCTTCGAGAGGGAAGCCCTCAATGAGGATTCTATCCAGGCCAGATCTTGCAAGATTTGCAGCTTCCCTAATAAGTGGAGTATATAGCTCTCTTATGTTTGGCTGGTGCATCTTAAAGATCATGCATGGTGTGATGCCTTTTGGTATGGAGCCTGTGCAGGTTGGGCCATTTATATCCAATCAGTTTGTTGTGGTATATCTGCTAAATCTGCTGATTTTTGCTGTAGAGCTTTTCAGGAGCATAAAGGATGGGGTGGGCTTTTCAGTCACTGCATATGTTTCGCTCATAGTACTTAACCTGGAGATGATCTATGAAGCGCTGCTTCACGAACCGATAATGGGCGTAGTAGAAGCATTCATGGGGTTTTTTCTCAGATATACAGCGACAATATATTGTGTGCTTCTGATAGTGATGGCAATTCGATTTTTTCTAAATAGAAAAAAGGGAAAAGATTGAATAGTAAATAAGGAAAGACCGGCATCTCATGTGTATGAGGCTTGCCGGTTTTTGTATTTACAATATGTTATTTAGGTGGAATATTCCAATATCCATTTCTGCTAGTTCCAATATATTTAACCATACCAGAATCCGTCATTTTCTTTATGTGATATCTTGTTCCATCAACTGTTAATCCAAGATTTGCTGCTATTTCCTTCTTGGTAATTTGAGGATTCATACGCATCATATTGAGGATTGAATCATGAATATTATTTGGGGGTAGTTTGGGGGTAGTACTACCCCCATCTTCACCCTCATCATAAAACTTCTCATGAATAAAGAGTCTTGTTACAAAGTAATCATGGGCTTCATCAGTCTCGAACTCAGGTAATGGAGATCCATTTGCGCTAAGTGCTTTTAATATCTTCTTGAATCCGGTATTTCTACCCTCAGTTAGATGAAGATCCTTAAGAAATTCACCAATACGGCGATTACGATATCGTCTACTGTATACTTTGTATTCCTTTAAACCTTGAAGTGTTACCGATCTATCCGGTCCTGGATGAGATATGATTTCAATCTTGTCATGGGTAACACGAACTTCAATTGGTTCACGTTCATCATAAGCTTTATGATATACGGCATTTGCAAGAGCCTCTTCGATGGCTGCATACGGATAATTGAAGAAACGATCAGCTTCTGCACGATCTGGATACTTAATAACTTTTTCTGTAATTATCATATTTTGAATATATCGAAGAGCTGCACGTAATTGCTCATGCAATGGCCCTTTAAAGGTCTGCTCAATGATTTTGTCTCCGCCTTCGCCTTCAGGAAACTGCACAACATCGATCTGAGCATATGGAAAGAACTTGTCAGGCTCAGAATTGAAAAACATCAAAGCAACATTTCTGGGCTTTACATATTCCGGTAATTCGCTGATGAGATGCATATTTTTGCATAATTCGGTAAAATCCATGCTGTCTGCCAGACTATATAGATCACTGTCTATCTCACGAAGATAGGATTTAATCAGTGTGAAATTAAGATCTGACAACTCTGCTCTATGATTAACCTGATCATCGTAAGGGGTTCTGTTAGATAAGGTATATAATTCTTTCTGCTCGTCGGGTGAAGGTTCCGCTGTAATTGAACCTTTTCGTATATAGCTTATTTTTTCGTGGTTGTTTTTGTCCATAGTCTTCGGGGAAGAATATGGTCTGCCATATCCTCCCGGACACCAGATAATGATGAATGTTTTATCTTCATATTCTTCTTTTGCGATTATTGGCATATAGTCAGGGCTAATAAGCTTACATTTTTTGAATATACTCTTCTGCCACTCATCAACTTTATCCAAAGGAACTCCAACTAATGGTCTTACAGGAATACCATTCTCTTCAGCGACTCCTAAAACAATATATCCGCCTCCCCAATTGTCCAAATCGTTGGCAAAAGCGCAGATTGTCTTAAGGGAAGCGGCAGGATCCCATGTTGTTTTAAATTCTATTCGAGCCCATTCAACCTCTCGACCTGAGAGAAGGCTATGTATACTTACAGGTAAAGCCAAATCTATTACCTCCATTGGTATGTAATTTCAGTATGTGCAAAAAAAGCACAAACTGATGTCTAATCAAGAAAAGTTATTTATCACCATTCTCCATCGCTTCCCATTCTGCCTTCATAAGCTCCAGCATGCGCTTTCTCTGCTCTTCTTCCGGTATATCAGAATGATCAATTTTGGTAATAGGAACACTTCTCATATTATCAATAAAATATAGCTTCTCACGCTCATAGCTTTCTTGTGAACGTTCAAAGTGACGCAGCTCATTTGTAAGCTTATATGCTTTTTCAATAGCTGAGCATAAATCCTGATTAAGTGTAGCCTCTGGATTATGGAAAACTTCGTTGTGATAAATCTTCAATTCTATCCAGTTGCGATCTTCATCCTCAGTAGCATCTTTTGATTCCAGGTCTACACGGTCATGTATAGAAGTCTTTATGGAAAACTCATTGGTTTCATATAACTCCAGGAAGCATGATAGAACATCGCCTAGACTTCCAAGGTGGAATGTTTCGTCTCGACCGCATAACCAGTCTATTGATACTCCACACTTATCAGCAATATTGATGATAGCGTCTACAGTCGGTTTTATTTTGCCACTTTCGTAGGATGACAATGTGGGCTGGGGAATACCTAGTTCCGCAGCAAAATCCTTCTGAGATTTATTCCCCTGCATAGATCGTAACATCTTAAGACGTTCGCCAAATAAGTTTTCTTTATCACCCATGGTCATGCTCCTTT
Organism: Butyrivibrio sp. AE3004; assembly: GCF_000703165.1. Lineage (NCBI taxonomy): Bacteria > Bacillati > Bacillota > Clostridia > Lachnospirales > Lachnospiraceae > Butyrivibrio > Butyrivibrio sp. AE3004. The sequence goes on along the minus strand of NZ_JNLQ01000006.1, from coordinate 7,390 downwards.
CTTGTATGTACTATATTCTATCACATTCAGTGAAAGAAATGTATTATCTGTAATAAATATAGCATATACTAATATTGACATATAAAAATAATATTGATAATATAAAAATAGCTTAAGATAATATAAATCATAATAAGCTATAAAAGAATAACAAAGGGTGGTTAAAAAGAACCAAGCGTTTCCCGGAAAACCCGGATGTCGCCGAAATCCCCGGCATTTCCTGATTCAGATGTTGCCGATACAAAATAAAAAACAGAGGAATTATGCTCTGAGAAAGGAGGAAAATGAGAAACAGAGCCAGACAACGAGCAAATCGAAAATTAAAAGAAGAGCTTTTAGATTTCAGGGATGTATGCGGAGTTAAGGATCCAACACCTTACGAAGCAGTAAAGAAAATAGTAAACGAGATGAAGAAAAACAAAGAAAGGAGCAGACATGGAATACACGAATTTGTTAGCAGAGTATGACGATGTATTAAGCATCAATGATGTCAAAAACATTCTTAAGATAGGCCGTAACAAGGTGTACGACTATCTGAGGGACGGAACTATTAAATCCATGATGATAGCGGGAAAATACAGAATTCCAAAGCTTTACCTCTTGGAATTTATGTACCCCGATAGGAAATTTGTTAAGGAGGCAAGTTAAAAAGTATGGCAAGACCGAAGAAAAACGGAAAAAGAGCAACCGGCATTCAGGGGAAAAATGGTTATCTTTATATAATTACTCATCAGTATTTTGTGAAGGATGGAGTCAAGAAAAGTGAGAAAAAGTGGATTTCTACAGGTTTGAAGGATACGCCGGATAACATTAAGAAGGCCTCGGAAATGAGACAAAATCTTCTTAGTAAAAGGGCCACGATTGCTGTTGACAGAAATGTATCGCTAAAAGAATATTCAGATTGTTTTCTAGAGAAAAAGAAGAGAGAGGTTTCAGATACAACCCTTTCTTCTTATTTTTATAGAGTTAACAGGATAACGAAGTATTTTGGTGATACTAAAATCAAAGATGTAAATGTGCTTATGGTCGAGAACTTCCTGGACAATATGTTTGAAACAGATCATGCACAACCACGAACAGTTAAGGATACAAAAGTGTTATTTGGGAGTATTATGGATCAGGCTGTAAAGGATGGAATTATCCCGTGCAATCCAGTCAAAGAGGTAGAGATCAACAAGAATCTCGCAGTCAAATACACCAAGGAACAAAGTACTGACGACAAATTCTTTTCTTACGAGGAAGCGCAGCTCTTTCTGAACAACATAAAGGATCATGAATTATATGAACTATTCTATGTGGCCTTATTCTTTGGAATGAGAAGAGAAGAAATGCTTGGGCTAAGGTGGTCTGCTATAGACTTCAAGGCTAAAACCATGAACATTAATCACACAGTAACCCGAGGAACGAAAGTGAATCGTGTTAATGCTACCAAGACAGCTTCAAGTGCCAGAGAATATCCTCTGACAGATGAGCAGGTGGAAATGTTCAAAAGGCTTAAGGAGAAGGAAAATAAAAACAGAATACTATGCGGTAACGGATACCACGAAAGCGACTACATCTTCAAACATGTTGATGGGTCGCTTTTTTATCCGGATTATCCTACAAAACTGTTTGGCAAACTTATTAAGAAGATGCCGGAGCTACCACAGAATATTACCTTTCATGGTCTTAGGAGTTCCTGTGTTTCCATCCTTGTTCACCAGGGTATGGATGTTAAGAGTATTCAGAAATGGGTTGGCCATAAAGACATTGATACAACATTAAGGATTTACGCAAAGGTTAAAGACAAAGAAGCTAAGCGAGAGATCTCGCAGGCTATGACTGGAATTATTCCTCTTAAGGATTATTCCAACCAGTAACATGACAACTTAATAAGGTTTATAGAGAGCTTATTCTGCGATGAAATAATAAATCTAAGAATAAAAGGGATTTGGTAGAAAAATGGTAGAATTCGGACAAAAAAATAAGGACTTGCAAATCTGCAAACCCTTGTAAATACTGAGTCGAAGTGACAGGATTTGAACCTGCGACCTCTGCGTCCCGAATATAGATACGGATTTCCCGTTCTGTATTATTTCGTTCCAAAGTCTGTTATTTCAAGGGCTTTTCCAATCCAACGATTATATGATAACACCATATAACACAGAATAAAATGATGAATAGAGCTTTTTTTGGTAGAACAAAAGGTAGAATTGTCAGCTCTCTATAAACTTTCACACAAGGTTTATGGAGAGCTTTTTTAGCTCTTTTTTAATGCAAGTAAAGGAGCAGTTTATGGCAGTATTAAAAAACAAAACCCAGGGGAACTACACATTGGTTTCTCAGAATATTATGAGAGACAAAAACTTATCGCTTACGGAGCGAGGTATGCTTCTGACTCTTCTATCATTACCGGACAGCTGGCAGCTCACAATCAAGGGGCTCTGCCAGATTCTTCCGGATGGAAAAGACAAGGTATCCAAGACCCTGAACAGTCTTATTGATAAAGGGTATATCACAAGAGAACAGAGCAGGGATGGTGGAGGCAAGTTTGACTCTACTATTCTTGAGGTCCATGAGACACCGGTAAAGCCTACTGAGCCAACACAGCCCACCGATCCCACTGATCCAGTTGATCGGTCAAGGAAAGTGATCAAAGAATTCCCGAGAAAACCAGAGACTTCACCGTGTCCTGAAAATCCGGATGCGGTAAACCCGTATGCGGAAAAACCGCAGCCGGAGAATCCGCCACAATATATTAATAATATATCTAATAACTATAAACCTAATACTAAAGAAGTGTGTAGTAAGGAGGACACACTCACAGATGATGAATATGAAGATCTGATAAAGGAGTTTGGCAAAGCAAGTGTTGACTATCAGATACAGCGTATCAGGGATCATGGTTATAAGGGATGCCTTAACCACGATACCATCAGGGCCTGGTGCAGGGAAAGGCTGAACCGTCCCGTGACAATGCCGGGAGCCTCGCCCAAAAAGAATGCCTTCTGCAATTTTCAGCAGAATGAGTATGACTATGAAGAGCTGGAAAGACTGCTCTTATGTAACTAAAAACAAATTTCAGAAAAAATGGAGGATTGAAAGGTATGAAAGATTTATATATTGATGGAAAGTTAGTGATCGGAGTTGATCACGGATATGGAAACATGAAGACGAGAAATACGGTATTTAAGAGTGGAGTTAAGAAGTACAGTGAGGATCCGGCTATAGCAACAAATGTGTTGCAGCTTGACGGTATGTATTACGTTATCGGTGAAAGTCACAAGGTATTCATAGCCAATAAGAATGCAGACGATGACTACTATATCCTTACTCTGGCTGCTGTGGCAAAAGAACTGGAACTCAGAGGCTTAAGATCGGCAGATGTGATACTTGCAGTTGGGCTTCCGCTTCACTGGATGTCAAAACAGAAAGATTCCTTCAGGGATTACCTGATGAGAAGCAGGGAAGTTAGTTACAGATACTGCGGGCAGTATTATCACATCAGAATCTGCGATGTGGCGATCTATCCTCAGGGCTATGCGGCTATAGCAGCTTCGCTCCAGGATTATAAAGGAGTCCACATGCTGGCAGATATCGGAAATGGAACAATGAACACACTGGTCATCACTAATGGCCGACCAGTCTCTGACAAAAAATATACCGATAAGATTGGTGTTCATGAGTGTGTAAAAAAAATCATGAATGAAGTACAGGCTGAATGTGGAAAGATTCCTGATGAGAGCGTTATTGAAGACTTTCTAATAAGTGGAACGTCTGAAGTGTCAGAAAGGATTCAGGCTGTCATGCACAGGGAGGCGGTCAAATATACTGAAATGATCTTCGATAAGCTCAGTGAATACGAGTATGATTCGGAGCTTGTTAAGCTCCATATCATTGGAGGCGGAGGATGCCTGATCAGAAATTTTGGAAAGTATGATACCTCAAGCGTAGAGATCATTGAAGACATCTGCGCTACAGCCAAGGGCTACGAAGAAATCTACAACGCACAGCACATACTGAGGAAGGGCGCGTAAGCTCTCTTCCCGGAGGTGATTGTATGTCAGAAAAGAGATTAAGCATCAGATTCCGCATGGATAATCCTCAGGATAAAGAAGCCTGGGAATTACTCCAAAGGATTTCTGAGGAGGAAAATATTTCCAAGAATGCAGTTGCACTCAGGCTCATATGCAAGGGAGCAGTAAGTGCCGGGAGCATTGAAACCAGTTCATGGAATATGATTGCTGAAAGAATTGCTGATCTGGTCACCAATAAACTGGAAGCAGGTATAAGGCAAATCAAAGAAATACCTGCCTGTGAAACCAGAGACATTACAACAGCAATCTCCAAGGATTCATCACTCACAGATGAATATAGGGCTGTCAGTGAAGATGCTCTTAGCTTTCTTGATGAATTTTAAGATGGCATCACTTTGGTGCCACCCATAAAATTCATATGGCATCAGATTGATGCCAAACATTTCTTGCTCATGGGAGCAAGGCGATTTACCAGAAATGAAATCGGCGCAGTTCGCACCGATTTCATTTCTTCCCGGTTCGTTCGATACCTGATCACTTCGAAGGGGCAAATAGTTCACTGGACTGTTTGCTCCTTCTTTGTTTACAGAGATGAAGAATACTACTATTACTTCCTGCCGGAAGCTATAGCAGCATTCTCCATCCCTGCATCGGTATCTCTCGCCCGGGCAAATCGCAAGACCACATATTTCCCCATCGCCCGCCGAGCCGACCCTACACTGAATGCCATATCGGCGATGGAAAAATATGGCAAGTTTCGCAAAGTGGCAAGCCACATTTGCACCGGAAGGAGCCTTTCGGCTCTTCCTAAACTTGCCAGATGGGCTTCGCCCCCTTGGAACCCCCGGCGAGGTCTATCAGACCTCTGCACACCGGAGCCGACTACCTGACTTCAGAAAAAGGAAATCATCCACTGGATAATTTCTTTTTCCTCTGTCCAATAGTCTAGGAGCTCTGCTCCTGCACCACGCCAAAGGCCCTCGCTCCCTTTGGAAACCAGCGAAAAAATCATGAAAGGAGCGTAAAAAGCATGGCTAAACGCAAAAGAAATAAGGCAGTCACCATACGCATGAATGATGCAGAATATGATGCATTGCAGGATAAAGTAAAAGAATCCGGATTGACACAGCAGTCATATATTATAAGTGCAATCCGTGGATCAAGCATTACCTCTGCTGAGGAGCTTGCAGAAATAAAGGAAATCAACAAAGAATTTGCTGAACATGACAGGCTGCTTAGAGGAATGGCTACTAATGTGAATCAGATGGCACATGTTGCCAATGGGAAGGGACTTTTAGCAACAGCAGAAAAACTGGAAGAACTCTCGGATAAGATTATTGATGTTCGAAAGGAGGATGATAACAGATGGCGATTAATAAGGCAGTCAGTAAGCCACCTAAAAGTCACGGGGGCTTGAGGAATACCATAGAGTATGTCCTCAAGGATGAGAAAGTGAAGGAGGGTTATCTGGAAATTACGGGACCATTTTCTGAACAGGATATAACCTATGATTCAGTATACAGGACATGGCTTGAAGAAAAGAAGATATGGGATAAGGATTCCGGTAGGATGTGTGCCCATAATGTGATCAGTTTTCATAAAGATGAACCTGTGGACGCCTGCTGAAGTTCTTGAGATAGGAAGAATATTTGTAGACAGGTTTTTTCCTGATCATCAGAGCCTTATCGCTGTCCATCAGGATAGGAATCATCTTCACTGCCATATCGTAACCAACACTGTTTCCTATATGGATGGCAGAAAGCTTCATCAGTCAAGTAAAGACTTAGAGAAGCAGAAAGTGTTTACTAATAATTTATGCCGTGAAAAAGGTCTTCATGTTGCTGAAAAGGGACGCCACTTTGATGGCTCGCCAATAGAGGCGGGTGAGATTATTTCATGGAACAAGAATACTTACAAGCTTCTTACCAATGATTCAAAAAAGAGCTTTTTGGCAGATTGCGGAATTGCCCTTATGGAAGTAATACCAAGGTCAGCCAGTAAAGAGGAATTTATTTCTGGAATGGCAGAAAAAGGCTGGTCTGTGAAGTGGGAGGATAAGCGAAAGCATATAGTATTTGAAAATGAAAACGGAGACAAAGTCCGTGACAGCAAAATAGAAAAGACCTTTGCAGGTCTAAAGGTTAACAAGGAGGATTTAATCAATGAATTTGAAAGACAGAATGAAAGCAGACTCAGTCACCCAAGAGCTGATGAATTCGGAGCAGGAACAGAAGAATGTGAATCAGAATACTTCGAGCGATATTATGCAGAGGTCGAATCAGCAATCGCTAGAATCTCTGGTGAAGACTCAGGCAGAAGTGATATCCAGGCAGGACGAGAAGCTGAAGGAGAACGAACGGACGATACTGACGCTCTCATCAGAGAAGTCAGATCTGATATCAGCACTAGCCCGAAGCAACAGGGGAGATATCGGAATGGCAGAAACAGAGTCAAGAACTCGTGAAAGAGAACGAAGACTTGAGGAACAACGCAGGGCTAAAGAGCAGGAAAGAGCAAGAGAAACTAGAAAAAGATCTCGCGGATACACAGGCCCTTCTCTCTGATACGCAAAAGAAAGTCGATATGTCCAATGTAAGTGCCGTTGAAGAAGCTTTGGCAGCCCAGGAGGCTGCCGAGCTCAAGGCTCAAAAGGATATATCTGACTATAAGAAGCTTGCAGATGGGAAGATTACAGAAGCCATCCAGGCCAAGATAGAGGCAAATAAAAAGGCCCAATACAGAGTAGATATTTCCAGAAAGAGAGAACGAATCGCATGGGAATCTCTTGCCGCGACCCTCTTCTGCTGTCTGATGGCATATCCGGCATTTTTGAATGATATTGGAGATGCATTGATGGTTCCTTTTGTGTGGGCATGGAATAGATTAATTTTATTTGTGAAGTGGCTTGAAAGACCTTGCTATTCCAAATATATAAATGGAGTTGAAAAGCTTTATGCTTATTCCTTTGGGATGGCATGGTTTCTCAGGATCGCAAGTACTATTTTTACAGCTGCACTCATTGCAGGGATATGCTACGGTACATGGATCACTGTCAGATATTACAGGGAACGCTGGTGCAGCTTATGGTTGAGAGTACTTCTGATATCTCTGGGAGCCGTAATATTGTTTGGAGAAGGAATCCATAAGATCATGAACATTAATCTTGTTGTTCTGTTAATACTTTTGCAGGGAATTTATCTTGGTGTCATAATTTATTTGGATATATACTTTGAAAACCAAGGGAAATCCAGGTATTGGGATAAAATGCAGAAAAAGTGATAAAGATAGTATTTGTAAGACTAAACCTCCGCAAAAATCTAAGTTTTGCGGAGGTTTTTTATTGTTGTCATTAAACAATGAAGAATTTGCACATG
>NZ_JNLQ01000005.1 GCF_000703165.1 Butyrivibrio sp. AE3004 | reverse complement strand
AGAAACGCACTATTTACCTTTCAGAATGCGCATTTTTCGTAAATGTGTCCCTAAGCTATTGAAAATACAAGAACAAAGGGTGCGTATAATCACCAAAATACGCACTCTGAGGAACCATAGATATAAGATCATAAAGTTTCAGGACTCAAAATAAAAAAAGCGAGCATACATATGCTCGTAAAATCATAAAAATTGTATATAAAAATTTGACAACCAACTCCATTCTGTGTTAAAATGGACGAGTAAGAAGGCGTTTGAGTAAGGCATCTTGCTAAACCCCTGCCTAGATGACAGGAGGTGAAAGGTATGACACTGGTACTTAGTTACGAAGAAATCATTCAGACACTAATACTCTTTGTTGCCATAATTAGACTTATACTCAAAAAGTAAGTCGCTGTACGTCTGACCGATTTACTACTAGCTTCACGAAATGCACTTAATATGCAAATCTAACATCTAGGTTCGTGGCGCCTTTCTGAAATTTCTTTAGATTGCAGTCTAAGGAAATTAGCTAGTGGTATCAAATTAGCATCTTTCAGTTGCAGCTGATAGGTGCTTTTTTGATGCCTCAAAATAGGCATGCATCAAGTATAGTATATAGTATACTAACATTAGTGTCAATATTTTTTTCGTTATTGCTTGCCATCTAGCATTGCTAGATGAAGTAAATCAATTTTCTAGAAAACAGTATTCTTATTGCTTATCTTCTCTTTATATAATCCAGATATTATTTTCAAAAATAACACTCTAGTCTATTGACTAAACCTATGTATAAATTGCTTACATATTATAATCATTATACGCACCCTGAACGAAATTCTCTTAGTAATTGGATATTTATAGTTACTCTTCCGCATCAGATTCTTTTTCAATATACTTAGGCTTATTAATCTTTAAAGCTCCTAAAACACCCTGTCGCTCCGGATTCTCAGAAATAATTCTTGTTTTTACTTTATCAAATTCATCTTTCAAAGTAGAACCGTCATCGCCTGCTACTTCTCTCATAAGTTTTCTATTTTCGGCTACTAGACTTTTCATATTTTCATCATTATATTGTCTTTGACGTTCTGCCATAGCTCTGACTCCTTTAAAAAATTATTATTGGTGTTAACAATAGTATAATCAACCCTTATCCTATTTAATAATTATATTTCTATTTCTAGAATTGCAAACCACCAATCACCGGTAGCTGATTCATACATACCATACCGATTTTATATGTGATCTTGAATGTCCTGTTTTGAGCTGTATATGCTTTATCATAGAAATTTATACTATCCTCTATTTCTGTAATTGCATTTATCATGGTCTCAGCATCCTGATAACATACATTTGTCATAAGCAAATCCGAAAGTGCAAAAATCATATCCTTTTGGATAGAGTTTATGATTAAATTACAAGTCTTGTAATTCGCACTTTGCAGTTCCTTATTCTCGTAAAGGCTAAATGCTTCAGATGCTAGAATACTGGATTCAAGTATAATCCGTTTACACTCGCTTATACGCGTGTCTGATCTGCATTGCTCCAATTCCCATGTCTCGATTTTTCTTTTGCATGGAAATTCATTTTCATCAGAAGGCTTGACTGTTATCGATTCACTTCTTTCTTTTGAATCCACCTGTTTTTTTCTTGTATCTTCACCCATGGTTACAATTTGTAGCAAAACACTCTTTCCAGCATAGATGCTCGCTAATTTTTTAATAGCAGAACCGTAATGCTGCTCTATATAATGTGCCATATTGTAATCTTGCTCAGACAATATGAGAGTGAGGGTTCCATTCTCATAGTTTTGAAATTCGAGCGGTTTTATCCAGGTTGTATACCCTATCTCCGTCATGTTCATGAACTTTTTAAGGTCTTTCTTTATTTTATGCCATATTTCTTTATTCATTAGAATATCCCTCTTACACCATCCAGCCGTGCTGCTTTGCTATGATAATGTCTGTTAAGCATTTACATTCAGAATTCTCGTCATAGTAACTATCTTCTGTAGCAATTCCTATGGTTTCTAGGCAAGCTGCCACCATGTTTTTCTTGTTCTGCATTTTTTCTCCTTAACCTAACAATTATCATGTATTATCCAAAAGTTCAGCCTCTAGTTGACGTATATTCTTTTCCAAGGAAGAATCTATCCTCCTTAATTCTTTAATTTTACAAATGCCACTTAAAACAGTAGTATGATCTCTTTTTCCAGTTAGTCTACATATTTCATCTATAGGCATTTGAATTAGCTCAGAACAAAGATACATAATAATCTGACGAGGTAGTACAACTTCAGGATTTCTTTCTTTTGAAATAACATCATCTTCACTTATTCTATATTTCTCGCAAACAGCTTTCATTATATCTTTCGCTACACAGGGAGTATTTAGCATATTAGCATCAGGCTCATAGAAATTAGTACTTCCTTGGTCCCATAAAAGCTCGACTGTACCACATTTTCCATTATTATTCTTTGAAACCATTATTTCGGTCAGACTTTCCTTTGACGAATCTTTATTATAATATTGATCCCTATATAAAAAGATGACCATATCTGCATACTGTTCACTAGCACCTGCCTTACGAAGATCGGATAATACCGGATGATGATCAGATCTTTCATCTATTGCTCTTGATAGTTGAGACAGTAGTATTACAGGAACGTTCATTTCTCTAGCCAATGTCTTCAGTGTTCTATATATATCAGAAATTTCATCCTGCCTTGATTGCCTGTTTTCATAGCTAGATATCAGTTGCAAATAATCAATAATTACCATAGCTATCTCATGTTTTTTTTGTAATTCACAACATCTGCTATAAATTTCTTCAGCAGTTATCCTTGGTGTATCGTCAATCAAGATATTAAGCTGAGACACTTTTGTTGCTACTTCGATAATATCTGCCCATTCATAATCTGTAATCTTTTGTTTATTTAATTCATCCTGATGAACAATAGTTTCAGAAGAAAAAATCCTATTAGTCAGCATTTGTTCTGACATTTCAAGTGAAAAGTACGCAACCATCCCTAAAGGGCTTGCCCCAACAGATTTAGCCAAATTCAGAGCAAATGAAGTTTTTCCCATAGATGGGCGCCCACCTACCACAATGAGCTCACCCGGATACAGTCCATTCGTCAAAGCATCTAATGACTTAAATCCGGTAGAAACACCGTCTATACCAGCCATCATTTTCTGAATTTGCTGCTTATCATTCATAAATTGCTTCATCGCATCATTCAAAGATTTAAAGTTACCATTATCTTCATATTCACTATTCACAGCTATTTGCTCCTTAAATTCACTATTTTTATATGCATAAATCATTTACCATAATATAAGGAAAAAATCTGTCTACTTAATTATTAACCGGATTGCATTATCAGATATATGATATCCAAATTAAAATTGGTCGACGTTTTTTCTATATTTACATCCCCATATTCACGCAAATGTCTCAACGCACGCCTGATTGTATCTGTTCTGTATCCCATTTCAACCAAAGTCTTTCGAAGTTCTTTACGAAATATTGATGTCTTATCTTTCATCAGCAATCGGATCATTTTAGAACATGGAATACCATCAGGTCTTGAATTTACTAAAGTTCCTGTTGGTTTTCTATTTGCAGCATAAAATTTCAGATATTCATATCCTATACAATAGGGTAATTCTTTATTTAATTTTGCTGGGATGCATACTTTAGCAGTTCCTCCATAACCAGAATGTATTCCAGAACAGTCTACAAGATTTTTGGCCAACTCATAATCAATATATCCATATAATGAATAACCTGCTTGCCGGTGCTGATTACCTCCTGAAATATTGCTCCACCTGACGTTGTCGATTTCAGCAATATTAACTTCTCCTGCGCATAAATAATTATTGGGCGATCTTACAACAATTACTTTCATGAATAAGCCTCCTTAAACCCAAAATACTAATCATCACACTAGGCTGATCTATGATTCAAAAAAATTGCAAACTTCCGATATTTTACTCCCGACGTAATCGCAAATGTTTTTCGACTCAGTAATTGCAATCTCAACAGTTGCAGCGATGGCACCTATTACCAAAGCCTCCTCCACTGAATCACTTACAGTATCAAAAAAGGTAGACTCAACATCAAAATCCCAAGATCCAACCTCACTGCCGTTCAAAACTGAGACATCATCGTCTATTTTCTCGATAACACCAAATATGGACTCAAAAAAGTCAATACGCATATAAATTCCCTCCTTTAAAATTGTACTTACTCTGTTCAAACTGATTCGGGATTGAAATCGAAATAATCTGCTATAGCCCATCCAAGAGCCTCTACAACACCGGCTGCTGTTACAGCGTTTGTGATATTACCGACACCAGGGAACCAGCCTATAGCCACTTGAGATATTGCTCTTCCGCTCAGCGTCCCTACCTGACTAATTATTAGCGACCATGCTGTGCTACTTGATAATTCCCGATCAAATATTCTGCCGATATTTATAACCATCGGGATTTCGATAGCCGATAGCAAAACACTATCGGCGAGTGGTATCTGTGATGTAAAACCTGCTACTGCTGCGGCGGCTACTGCTGCACTGTGAATGGTTGCAGCTACCTCTGTTTCTTGATTCTTTGTCATATTATTCTCCTTTTTTGTGGCATGTATTTGTTTCTGTGATTCCTTTATAACATACTTTTCTTAGTTAGGCAATAATTTTTCTCAAATATACAATTTCATATGTTATTTTTCAATATAATAATAAATATAATTATTTCTCTATTAGGTATTTTATTTGTTTTTTTTGCAAAATGCGCATATAATGTAACAATAGAAAATCAAAATTGGAGGGATAAATTATGTCTTCGAATTACAAAGGAGAAATAATAAAAGGTCAGAAAAAGGCTGCATTTTGGTTAAAGCAGAATCTTAAATATCTGCGTTTTCTCTCAAATATGAGATTGGAAGACCTTTCCATGATTACAGGAATTTCACTGCAGACATTAAACCGTCTTGAAAATGAGCAAGACAGAAAAATGCCTTATTACTATTATTTAGTAATAAGGCAAGCCATAGAAACGCATGTCTTGAGTAAAATTAAATACGAATATAGATCTAAAGAAAGCAATATGCAGACTAATATACAAATTCTTTCTTTAATAACTGTATATGTTGCAATAACTGTATGCCTGGACAGCCCTGAAACATTGGGGTATAACCTATTTAATGATACCGAAAGGGACTGTGCATCATTGTATTGGGAATATTTAAAACACTATATTGACAGTGTTACAATGACGAATACTCCAACAGCCAAAACTTTCTATAACGAATATGAAAAGAAACTAAAAGCAACAATATTATATTATTTAAATAACAAAGATAACAAAGATCTTTTTGATCAATTTATTGAAGACGTTAGCCCATTCATTAGCCCCGAGATGTATAAAAATATGGAGTTAACTATCCTAAGAAAAATAAGCATAATTCCACCAGAAGATAAGATGATATTATTCTCTATTGAGATCATTCTAATATTTACAATTTTAGAAAAGCCCAAACTTATAGAAAATGAATTAGTAAAAATAGTGCCTATATTACTTAATATGGGCAAAAAAAGCGAGTATTTTATTGAATTAGCATCTGAAATGGGCTTTGTTATTCCTAATGATGCAAACACAGCAATACATTCAGAAATCATGCCTATATTGGATGCCTTGCCAGAGATAAAGAATATTTTATACACATCCCTTGAACAAGGTGTATTATTACTTGCTAAAGTCAATGACTGGAAATATTCACAAACAATCTATGCTTATGAACATATGAAAGAGAAATGGAAATCTCAAGAATCATTATTATCTTTCCTTATAATTAAAAATTCTGAAAGTGTGATGGATTTAATAAAAAAGCATGGTTATATCGAAACACAAATGCCATCATGTAAAGCCGACGAGGAATCAAATAAAATACTTACAAATTATTTTCACGACAGCGCAAGAGAATTAGTTCATCGACTAGAACGATTCAGTAAAAATTATCAACTACAAGAACAACGTTCAAAGAAAAGCTATCAACAATTAGAACAGGAAGTACTTAATATACTTGATACAGTTAAAAATGCAAATTTAAATTCTACTGAATAAACAAAAAAGAGTGCGTATATCTAGGATATACCCGAATTGGTTAATCACACCATATATAGCAAATAACAGATAGGAGAGAACAACATGCCGCTGTTCTCTCCTTCTTCTTAATGATTATCGCTGTTGACCCATCAAATCCAGAACCTCATCGATAGTTTCATCAACATCAAAAAATACTCCACTATTCAAGTATATGGTAGCAACGTCTTTTATTTCTTTGACGCTATTCTCATCCGTATGTCTCACACCTGATACAACAGATATATCATCGATATTGAAATATAATTCTTTATTTTGTTTTTTTCTTTCATGTAACTTTATTAAAGTCATCTCTATTCTCCATTCCTAAATTTTTTAATTTATTTGGTTACACATTTATTGTTCCAAAAAAAATTTCGAAAATCAAATTTTTGAAATGCTCCTTTTGTTTATATAGCTACAATATATACACAGTCTAAAAATTCCTATAGGCAATTTGTCTATAGGGATTTTAATATTTTGTCATTGATTGATAGAAGCAATCAATTCATCAAGATTTATTAAGTCTCTAATTTTATTAATATTTTTATTGGATAAAACAACATCAATTTGATTCATTCTGTCTATAATCTTTTGTCTATTATCTGGTTGCAATTCTAATCCAGCAGGACTATTGATAAAATCTACGCCTATGATGATGCTAGCTACTTTTATTCCGAATGCTTCAGCATCAACTTCTGATATCTGATTTTCATATGCATATATATCATTCTCTGGTCACACATAGGTATCAAACCATTCAGGATGATGTTTGTTCTGCCATGCATGTCGCAATTCATGAGCTATTGTTATAAGCATTTCTAATTCACTTTCTGTATCGCTAATGAAAGTAACAAAGGCTTCATTATAGCCACCAGCTTCAATACTTTCTTCTTCATGAAAAAATACAAGTTGCTTTAATGGAATATTTAATGAATCAGCTATAAAACATGCGTAGACACTCCAGATAGATATTTCTTTATCGCTCAATGTATGATAACACAATGGAATACTGTCATCTAAATCACATTTGGGATTTTGTAATTCGTTATATAAAAGCTCTAAAATAACTTCATCAGCGTCATCTTTAACAAAATAAGTAGTTCTACTATCTGAACTGCATCTACGAAGTAATTTCTTGTTATTAGGAAGCTCCTTGAATACTAATATTTCAGGAAATCCCTCTGGAAATCTCTGATACATCCCACGATATATGGATTTCATATCTTTATCTAACGCAAACTCAGGTGGCCATTTACTCATAGAATTACTCCGTTAATGATTAAAAGAAATAGTTAATACATCACCTTAATTCCCGGTAAACATCAGTTATCGGTTTAAGCTCCTCATCATCAGCGCCATATTCATCGTAATTGTCATTATTGTTTCATCGTCCTGATCCACCGTACAACAAGCCAATGACAATAGCCAAAAACAATACAATATTCATCATCTCAACTTTCTCCTATCTGCCTGTTAGCTGCTTTACATGGGAAACGGCATATGATAAGGTTCACCGACGGTGCCTGCTTGCGGTCACCCCCATTCACCCGGTTCATATGCCGCAGGGACTCATGTCAAGCAGCTAATCACTAACAATCTCTATATCTTTCTCCGAATACAATATTGCCTTAGATAAATAAAACTCATATTTATCTGTAGCAGTATCGCTCTTCCTTTTCTTCCACAATTTTACGGGTATTCCTGTTGCATCCTCTCTTATCCGATACTCAATCCCTTTTTCTCTGCCCATGCTCTTCCACATAGCTGCAGTATGTAATGGAATCTTATTTCCCTCGTTATTATCCAGCATCTCTACAGCTTGTAACTGCGATATTATGTTATTCTCGACAGCTGCCTGCGCAATTATCTGTTCATTTCGCATTTCTCTCCTTTCGCCCGTTTAGCCGATAGCACAGCTTTAATGTTTATGCTACATTTGCACTTATATCCACTTTTTTAAGTCCTTTATCAAATTCATATCTGTATACTGAATCGCTCAGTTTATCCTGCTCTGATACACTCGTCATGTTCACTTCTTTAACCATTGCTACAAGTTCCCTTGCCTGCATCCTGCCATCATCAGGAATAATAATAAGCTCATGAACAGATGAAGGCAGGATATAATAGTCACCGATTTTCTCAGCGATCGAATCCATCTGAGACTTGATAAGAAGAGAAGCTGCCCCGTAACAGTTACGCTCATTTGAAAGAACATAAAAAACATCATTAGCAGGAAACATATTCATTCCTTCAAAATCATCAACCGGCATCATTTTTCTAATCACCTCACCGAGAGTCTGCAATTTTCCGGGCAGAATATTCGGTAAATTCCTCATGCTGCTTTCATAAAGCATTTCTTCATCCACTCCCCATGTATCAATAATTTTCTCCGTAACCGGAACACTCATATTGTCGGAAAGATCCACAACATATATCACTGCAAGATCCTCGATCATCCTATGAGGTCTTTCCATCAACAATTCACTATTCAGACCAGCATTTATAAGTCTTGGTATTACCTTATCCCTGCATTTTTCCCAATCAGCCAAAAATGAAACATCCATGCTGCTTACTTCATGCTTCTCACGGACTTCTGCTATCTCTCTCAATACATCCTCCAATGATTTCCCGTTCTCTAAATCACTGTAAAATTCTTCTAGATAGATATTCGGAGCTATATTTGCTCCTGCTTTCTTGATCAAAAGCCCTGTAATCCTGGTTCCGTTATTCTTGATAACCTCTTTGAGTTCAACATCTGAATTCTCGTACTCCGAGCTCAGGTATCCCAAAATATTTCTTACTACAACGTTTTTAAAATCTATAAAATCTGCAACGGAAATCGCCTTATTCATAACTTTATCCTTTCATATAAAACATAAATCTCTTTTATTTTTTCTATTTCTAATATCTGATTTTCTGATTTGGGATTCTTATGTATCTCATATATAGACTCCTTTCTGACTGTCATCGATTTCTTTGCACACAGCAGAAATGCTGATGGAGGTTCTGGGAAGGACGGCTCCGCCGCGCCGTTTATCCTTCTCAGGTTCTCCATCAGCATTTAGTGTGCATATAAGAAATCACGACAGTCTGAAAGGTCATATATGATCATCAGACGCCCAAAGCTGATAAATTCCTCATTACATTTGTCTTATTTCTCTGATATTTACATGTTAATTACTTGTTACTTACATGTTTTTAAATTGTTTTTTAATAGTTGTTTACTATTACTTATCTATCTTTTTAGGGAAGGAGCTCGAGGGAACGGGCAGAAAGGAAGGAAATTTAGTTCCTTCCTTTGGGGCGTGGGGGTTCCCTCGTAAAAAAAGCCGAAGCATCTGCTCCGGCTGGTTTTGACAGAAAAACTGAGGGATTAACCCTCAGTCTTTGCTATGAAGTTGGCGCTGATGTTTGTGATCTTGCCTTTAAGTGCCATCAGCATTTCTTCCATTGATTTGCAGTCCTCATGGACGGCGCTCTTGAGAATCTTATAAAGATAAATGCGCTGTCCCTTCTGGGTCAGATCGAACTGAAAAGCCACCTCGGCATTCTCTGAAAACTCCTGGCTCCAGGAATTGAGGAGAATATTATCAAGGTCGATGCCCTCGATGGTTGCTAAATTCTTCTTTGCGTCATAAGTTACCTGATTGATATCACAATACATAGTGAATCCCCTTTCTTTATACGAGTTGATTGTTGTTCCGCAACCTCGTTGCGTGGCACCTACAGTACGAAGAGAGGCGTGTATGCCAGTATGCCCACGGCACTTGCAAAGAATTTTTTCAGTGAAGCGCCCGGAAAAAATTCTGCAGTCCTTGCATACATGACAGACGAGCGAAGTACAGTGCCATAACGCAAGAGGTGCGGTAACAACACAACGAGTAAGAAAGGGCAGATTCTCTTTATTGTGAACAATCAGGGAATTTATCGCAAAGAGGCAATCATCTTCGGCATCGACCGATATTCTCCGACTGGAGCCAAGAGTTTTTGCCGAGGTGCTTTTCAGTTCTGACCCGGAAAGGGCAATGCATTTCATAAGATTCTCAAGAGTCCCGTCCCGACTGCAAATATATGAAGAATGCGGCACTAAGGCAAGATAACATCATCCTATCTTCACAAAGACAGAGGGTTAATCCCATGATTTTCAAAAAAGCTTATGGAGCAGATGCTTCGGCGCAGAACAAAGGAACTGCGCAAACTTGACGAGACCAGACTTCCTGCGAGCGGTTTCGGTTCCTTTGCCGCGAGCATGTCTGGGGCGAGTCTAGTTGGAGCATCCCCCTAGAGGGGGATGGGGGTGATCCATTCTTTCCTTTCCCGCCACGTTTTAAGGATGCCTTGGTGGCATCCAGTGGCGTGTGGTCTGGGAGCTCGGGCAGACCTGCTAAGCTGCTGGGAATGGTATCAGAATACTGTATAGCGTGCTCTTTCATGTTCCAGCAATTCTGACAACCTGCCATACTTTTCACTCATGCCGATGAAATGTTTTATGTCACCATATGCAGAAGCAAAATTATCAAGACTGTAATTATCCGGTGATATTCCCTTAAAAAAGCTGTTCTTTGCATCCTGACTAATTTCCGGCAAAACCTCTGACTTAAGAAAATCGGTGTCAAATAGTGACCCTGTTTTAATCACTTCATATCTGTAGCCCAATATCTCATATGTATGTCTTATATAGGATTCATCCTCCAAAAGTTTTATGAGCAAGATCTTGGAACCAAATTTTAAATCCTTTGCATAATCAAAAGCATGGTCAATGTAGCCTGCAGACATACCTGTACTTTCAGATGGCGCTGTAATTATGTTTCCTTTTTTCAGCTGCTCATCATAATTGATCCGGTTATCTATCCCGTATCCATTTTCATGATAAAACTTGATATAAAGACGAGTGTCATCATATCCCATAAATGTGCATGACCTCTTATATGCATCAAGTGCTTTCAGGGTCTTTTTCTGGCATCTGAGACTACCATCCTTAATAAACTTTCTATAATTTCCTGCTTTCAGAAATTTTGTCAGATCATACAACTCCGGCGTATACAGCATATTTATATCAGAAAGAGTGCAGCACATATCAAGGCTTTCCATAAGAGTCTCTGTCTTAATTACAAGGCTTTTGTCCTTAAAGAAAATTTTTCTATTATCTGTAAAAAAAGCCCCGCAGGCAATATATCTCAAGGCATTCATAATATATTCATATTGTCTTAGTCCATTCAACAAAGAATCATTTACCATAAATCAGACCGTATCCTTTCAGCCAAAATCGTTACAGATTCAGATTTAGAAAGCTCCAAATAATTAGCTCAGGCTCCTTTATTTTCTTAGTTTTGTCATAATAGTACATGTGGAGCGGTTCTAACTCTTTAAGCATATTCGGATGAACTTTATATTTCTCTACTATCTTGCTTGACCCAACAGAATCAAACTGCGCACCATCTCTCCTTCTTGTTATTTCCGTTACCTTCTTTGTTCCCAGTATTTCCGCTGCCCTCTCTGCATCCTTTGCACTATTCTGCAACAGGAATCCAAACATATGTGAGTTCTCTATTACCCTTTCCGCTAGATCTGGACTTATGTGATCCATATCAGAAAAACTCTGACTTCCTGCTATTGTCTGATATCCAAAACCAGCTGCCTGACTGTAAATGTCCGGCAATAGCGGAGAAAAGAATACAGAAAGCTCATCAAAAACAATGAGCTTTTTTAATTCCGTGTCAGTCTCATTACTTATCATCGTGCGAAGATCCGAAACGACCATTGTTCCGAGAGCAAAGGAAAAATCTTTATACATAAGCCCATCAAGATCCATCATGAACACTCCTCCCCTATCCTTCACATCCTGAACTGATATCCCGTCCTTACCGAGAAATATCCTTTCACCTGAGCCTTTCATGTATCTTAAGAATCTTGCACGTGACTGGGATGCTGTCACTGCAATTTCCTTATATGATCTATATTCCTCGGCCTCATCATCTGATATCAGTTCTGCTCTATTCAGTCCATCAACTGCAGAGCTGAATTTTTCCCATAGAAATATTTTCATGATATTTGGCAGAGAAAGATCTTTTCCTGCCCTGATAAGAACTTCACAGATACAGATTATCCAGAACTCAAAATTTGCCTCGTAATGTGTGTCCGAATACTGTGCCATGACGGTCATTGTATTACTGATACCATTAGGCTCTGAATACTTGAATGGATTATATGGAAAACGGTTCTCAACTGCATGGTGGGTGCTAAATGCAAAGAACTCTCTCCCATATTTACTACATAAGGCGCGTACCTGGTTATACATGCTGTAATGATCGTTAGCACCGTTCTTGCCGGATATTATGAAAACCGGTTCCCCGTCCCTTATCCTGCGCTCTATTATATGGAGCATTGCAGTAGTCTTGCCGCTGCGAGTTGTACCCACAACAAGCATATTCTGCCTGCAGTCATAATTAAATCCGCCCATTATCTTTCACCTTTTTCCTCATAAACCTCTATTTCATTGTCATCCTCTTCGTCCTGCACAATGTCATCGAGTTTAATCTCAAGCCATGGCTGTAATTCAAAGTCAGCCTTGTAATACAAAAATGCCAGGCATGCTCTCCAAGGGTTGAATCCGACGAAAAAGTCGAAAAGTACTGTATCAATTAAATTGGTATGTATGCCCCAAAATAAACTTGGAGCCAGCATTCCCCATAATAAAGCCCCATAGAACGCCACACGTGTAATCTTATAAGCTGCTTCTTTCATTTGATCCATATTAGGAATTTCTCTTATCACGAACAGCGGTAGTGTTATCGGTATATAACTTAAGAACAGGAAAAGCCGTATCACAATGTACAGATGCCTTGCGCCCTGGTGAAATGAAACCCTATCACTTCTCCAAGTTTTGTCTGTAAAATAGTTCTCTATATACCTATATAATCCGGAAATGAAGGATGTTATATATTCATCTCCCATGATCAGAAGCTCGTATATTACTTCAACAAGCAGTACTATTCCTTCTCCTATAACCTGTAATATTCTCAAAAATTCATTCAAAATAATTCCTCCAGTATATTCTTTTCTGTAGCCTTTTTAAGCTGCATATCTACATGCCGACCTAATGTATTTGTCTTTAAATCTGCACTTTGCATGAATCTATCAAGCTGCTCGACGGTTATTATTCTCGTTGGACATTTATACTCCTTTGCTAGAGCCCTGATTTTCCCCTGAAGTCTTACCATCCTTTCCTGTACCAGCCATACCTGCTTTTCAAAGTGTTTTGAATTTATCTCAAAATTCTGGCGTAATCTGCCTATTTCCTTGTTATTGAGCTCTACTTCATAACAGTGATTGCCAACAATAAAATCCGGTGCATGTACCATGCTGTCTTTTTCAGCATTACCCATCCCTGCAAATTTTCTAGTTGGTTTAAGACCTTCAATACTTTCCATTTCCCGGTCGAATATAAACGATTCATACGATATTCCCGTAGTCAGATGCACATATGCTGCAAGTTCAGCTATGTATATCGCATGATCAGTCGATGAATACCCCTTCGGGTTATATGGCCGCTTCATATGACTATCTACTTCACTTAGTCCTTTATTTGTCAGAAAATATACTTTCTTCCCATCATGCCAGTCCTCATATAAATATCCATTCCCACACAGCTTAGCCAGTCTCTTCCTGTCAGCTGACAATTCCCTCGATCCAAGCAGAATTGAATAATCCCTGCCATATCCGATTTCCATCTTGGCTCCTAGTTTAATGATCATTATTTCCTTTTCACTTAACATAATTTCTCCTTATCAGAGTGCGCACGCCTCGCACATCGTCACGCAAAAATACAAATTTATACTGTTCACTCCCTGTAAGTTGCTACCACAATCTCGTTGCGTGCATGAGGTCAGGTTTTTATATAAAGCTGACCTCATGTACGGGACGTGATTTTATGCGGCTTGCATGGCTTATCCAATGCGTGACGTAATGCGCAGGCGTGCGCACTCTGATACGCATTGGATTTCTCCTATATATTTCAGTCATATGCCTCAAAAAAAGCTTCTCTGTCAGCATCATCAAAGATGCAAATATGACAAAAACTACCATTCATCAGATACCGTTCTTTCGTATAGCCTCGCGTAGTCCAAAAATTCTCATTGCAGAAATAAAGATTATCCTTTATACCTATTGCCTCAATATTGCCCATCTCTGTCCGGATCATATTGATAGCAGCTGAAAATGCTTTATCAGAATAATCTGCCTTATATTCCAGGCTCAGGACATCAGAAAGCATCACACTCCGCTCAAAAGGAACCCTTCCATAATTACAAAAGACAATAAGTCCGATTTTTTCGCGGATGTACTCTTCAGGATGATTTTCTTCCATTGCTGTCAGGCTTGGTTTTCCAACATCTTTAATCATTTACGCAGTTATCTCCTTATCCGGAACCTATAGCGCATGCCCAACAGGTTGCTTGGCATGTGTGAGCTGCTTCGCTACCTGCCGGGCTGCTATATGCGCATTATACTACGCAAAAAGTGATATGTAAAATTGCCTTTTTCATATCACTATATCCATTTTAATACTATATTTATATATCATCGTGGTATATCTATTGCGGCTTAGAATCTGCCAGTGGTATAATAAATTCATAAAATTGACATCTATGTATAAGGAGTTATATATGAAACAGTCATCTAACATATCACTGAATGTCTTGTATCTAAAAAATGAAATTTCGATGAAAGACAGTATATATACTGATGATCTTGGTGATCAAAAAGATTCTTTAAAAATAAAGCCATCATCTGCTCTTGAACATAACGTAGTCTTTGATGAGTCATTAGGTATTCGATTAGAAAACGATAAAAAGCAAAACATTCTTACCGCTATCCTTAATACAGATACGGCAGATGATCTTATAGCGCTATTTAAAACCTATGGATTTATGATCCCTTATCCCTCAGATAACCTTTGGTATGACTATGACACCGATGATCTCCTCTCGTCTGTGTTTACGCTTAAACACATAATCCTGCTAAGAAAAGAATTAGGAAGCAAAGAGCCTGACTATGACCAGATACTCGCTTCATACAAATACCTAATAACAAATGGAAAAATAAAAATTCTGGGATTCCTGAATGGAACCGCCATGGAAGATGCCTATAGCATCAATATCGAAAAAAATACCTGGAGTAAGAACATCTTTGAATATAATGAGAACACAATAGATATCCTTATGCATCAATTACATCAGCATGAGGATGTAGATAAAGATGGTAACATCTGCTACTTAGAAAAATTTAATGACCCAGTACTGGATAAAATGATAAATATCACCATTCCTACGGAATCTGATACTAGTTACAAATATGCAAATAATGAATCTATGTTGTCATACTTATACAACATAGTCCCCTGCATCGAGGCATGTAACAACAATCCGGATATAAATGCTATCTGTCTTTACAAATATGTATGCGCTAATAATAAAGGGACTCCTGCAGCTTTGATTTCGTCTGATCAGTTCGACGATGCTGCAAAACATAAACTAATCTCTTTTGCAGGTCACTTATGTAATGCGTATATAAATGACCTTAATATACAATTAACAGTCAAATTATCTGATTCTGGAAAATCATATTCCACCATTTCAGATATTCTGTCCGGAATAGTGCTTTCATTAGCGCAGATAAACTTTAAATTGCATACATTCGCAAAATGTGCCAAGCCGGGATGTAACAACTACTTCCTGCAGAGTGTAAACCGTAATCCAAACAAAAACTACTACTGTTGCACGAAGCACGCCAAAAGCGAAGCGCAGAAAAAATACAGGAAAAAACCGTCTACTCTAAAATAGACTATCATCAGGAGCTTTCGGGCTCCTTCCTTTTTCCATATTCATAAAAAACTATATTCCCATCCAAATCTGTCCGGAAGGAAATCTGACCTACAATCTGACGCCTATCTTTTAATTCCTTAATAACCGGAGTATATAACCGCCTGTACTCATTAAGCAGATCCTCCCTCTGAGTTATTTCTACCGTCCATTTAGGTAAATGATTACCCGTAGCAGAGAAAGAAGGCACACCTACAAGACTCTCGGTAAAATTTTGACCGCTTCTGTCAGGAGCATTATCAGCCACCCTGTTTTCATATGCCTTGTGCCTGTATACATTATTGGCATTTGCAATTCTACGGACGGTCTTTTCGCTGACGCCAAAAGAAGAAGCTATGTCATCATACTTAACATCCGGATTAGCAATTATATAATCCAGTATTTCATTATTACGCTTCAGCTTTTCTGCTTTATGCTTTGCCTTCTTCTGTTCATTTTCGATCTGTCTTTTCGACTGTCCGAACCGGCAGACTTTGTTTTCTTCTTCCGTAATCTCAAGCGTTTCCAGAATATAATTATCGGGCAGCTTGTAATAGCCTTCATAATTTCCATATGACGGCTTATTACTTTCAACCACCTTTATAATATGTTCTATCTCTTTATCTGCGATTTGTTCATTGAAAGCATCATTAAAGGATCTCAGACTTTCAATACCTTCATCATGACCGTATACCTGGACAGCAGCATTGTAATATATAAAACACATGTACTCACGAAATCCATGGCAGTCATATTCCCTCAATTCCTGAAGACTTTTGAGCTTCTGCATCCTGAGCGTTAGAAAAGGAAGTCTGTAGGCATCAATGTACACTACTTTCTTCTTGCGCATCTCCTCTCTCGATTCCCTGCGCTTTTCAAAATAATCTTCAAGATGATTGCCTTTTACAATATCGTTGAGACTGTAATACAATATCTTATCAGCCTTGTCCCTTCCGACAAAAAGAAGGCTGCAGTTCCTTCTTGCCTTGATGTTATATGTGCCCGGCATACGCACTACACGTGCCGGATCCTGTACCTTAACATCAACTTCAAGAAGCCCTTTACCAGACAGGATTTCAGAATACTTTCTGATAAGGAGCTTTTTAATATCATCCATAAAGCGTATTGCCTTACTGGATGCATCTACGTTTGCAATAGACCGCTCAAAAATATAATAGATACCAAGACCACGACCAGTGGAAGTCATCATAGTTGGCATAAGAATCTTTTTGTCATCAACTGCTTTTCCTATACGGTCTTTAGTCCTTGATATTGCCTTAAAGAGCTCGGTATCAGAGAAATCATGACCATCCAGATCTATATATATGCCTGAGTAATTCCATATCTGATCTGCCTTTCTTTTATATCCTTTAAATGAATTAAGGGATACATAGGCATTTTTATTTGTACCTGTATACATGACCTTCTTCAGGTCTTTGCTCGCAAAATGACGAGGTTCAGGATTATCTTCCTGCCCCAATGTCAAGCGGATCACATTTCCGTTCTTTCTGTCATGCTGGAGGACTTCAAGGAACTGCTTCTGTTCATCCTGTTCCGACCACCAGTACTGCTGTGGTAATGGCATATGCGATTGTCCTCCTTTCTGCAAAAAAATAGTCTGTGAAGTATTCTCCACAGACCAAAATAATGCAAAAAAGTCAAGACAAAAACGCACAAAGTATTGATAAAGTATATAAAAAAGCATATAATAAGCCTAAGAAAAGGCTTTTCACTTCGGTGGTTGTGCCTGCAATGGTATGTGTGAGATACCTGAGCTATCCGGAAATTGCCGTTTCCAAACAACTAATTATAACTATAAAAAGAGTTTCGTTTGCCGACGAGGCTCTTTTTTCTTTATTCTTTTCTCTTAGATAATTCTATTTCAATTCCATGCATAAATCAATAGATAAATACAAATAAATGATTGTTTTTTCTAATAATTTGTTGATATTTAAATTGTTTACTTGTATAATACTAGTAATTAAATATTTAAAAAATAGTTATTAACGATTAAATAACATGTAAAAAACAATTTTTATACTAGTTATTTAATAGTATTTAACAAGTAAATAACCTTTTGTTGGAAAGGAGAACTATCTTGAAAGTATTATCTGTATCAAACATCAAAGGCGGTGTTGCAAAAACAACAACAGCTGCCACACTTGCTGCAGGTCTTCATAAACGCGGCTACAAGGTTCTTATGATCGACAGCGATCCTCAGATGAACC
This sequence comes from Butyrivibrio sp. AE3004, assembly GCF_000703165.1. Lineage (NCBI taxonomy): Bacteria > Bacillati > Bacillota > Clostridia > Lachnospirales > Lachnospiraceae > Butyrivibrio > Butyrivibrio sp. AE3004. The sequence goes on along the minus strand of NZ_JNLQ01000005.1, from coordinate 14,129 downwards.
TTACCATGTGTTTTCTGGATGAACCTGAAGAGGGAACTCCCAGCCTGTACACACTGTATGACAAAGGTACTTCAATCGATGATTTAAAAGTATCAATAAAGGACGGACTTGACCTTGTATTAGGTGATTTCGAACTCTGCAGCGCGGACATGGAATTCTTTAAACGTGCAGGCAGCCTTAAGCTTCTTGCAAAAGCAATAAAGGGAATAAAGGAAAACTATGATTACATAATCCTTGATACTCCTCCAAATCTTGGATTCCTGTCATTAAATGCCTTTATGATAAGTGATTATATCGTGACTCCTATGGCCGCAGATTCATTCTCACTGAAGGCTATAAGACTCTTGAAGAAGACCTTATCAGAAGTATCAGAAGAGGCAGAAAAAGACATTCCGGTTGCCGGAATACTGCTCACAAGATATACAGATAGAACCAATGTGGCAAAATTACTTGAAGACAGTGTAGTAACAGCTGCTGAACTGTTGGATACTTCCGTATTTAATAGCCGCATCAGACAGGCAACTGTTGTCCAGGAAAGTCAGATCGTAAAAATGGATCTTTTTGAATACGCACCAAAAGCTCCGGTAACAAAAGACTATGATGAATTTATTGATGAACTGCTTAAGAGAATAGGAGAGTAACCTATGGGAGTAAACAAGTTGTTAAAAGCAGGCATCGAAAAAGAGCAGGCTCAGCTCAAAGATGTTGCTGCAAAAAAAGAAGAGAAAAAAACTTCTGAAAAAGCAGAAGTAACAGTTCAAAAGAAAGAACCACCAAAAAAAGAATCCATCGTTGTAAAAGAAGTAAAGCCTGAGAAAAACAAAGGCGGACGACCAACAAATAAAGAAAAAGGCCTAAAAAGTAGAAAACAATATACTTTAACCCTTAAGGAAGATGATTATTCTACATTCCTTGAAGCTGCCAGAGATAACGACCTGTCATTTGCTAAGTTCATGGAAAAAGCAGCATTTGAGTATATTGAAAATCATAGAACAGTTGAGTAATTTAATGGTTTTTTAATAGTTATTTAATAGTAAAAATATAGTTAATTACTATTGAATAACATGTTTTCTACATGTAAATAACCTGTAATTAAATAGTAAATAACAGTGAGGTAAATCATTATGATGAGCGAAACTATAAAGTTGGTCATGGTTAAAAGAAACATGAACGGAAAAGAACTGGCTGAAGCTCTGGGGTGCTCAAGCCAAAATGTATACGCGCTTCTGAAAAAGGATAACTGGTCGGAAGAGCAACTAAGAAATGTAGCAGAAGCATTGAACTGTGATCTGCACATGAGCTTTGAGCTCAGAGATACACACGAACAATTCTAAATATCTGAGAACGGAGATAAAAACAAATGACTGATGCAGAAAGAAGAGAGGCTGCCAGACAGTTTTATCAGAAATGGGTTAATAGAGGCAAAGAAGATGAAGACGATAGATCTTATTGGATAGATTTTCTGCAAGATATAATGGGAGTTGACCATGTTACCGATAGGATTGATTTTCAGAAAAAAGTTGTCGGTCCAGACGGAAACACAAAAAGAATTGATGCATACATTCCGGAAACAAGAGTTTTAATAGAGCAGAAGAGTCTTAACATAGATTTATCAAAACCTCAGCAGGGACATAACGGTATGACTCCCTATGAGCAGGCAAAGATGTACGATAATTCTCTGCCCGTTAGTGAAAAGGCAAAATGGATAATATTATCCAATTTTGCTGAGATATGGGTATATGACATGGATACAAGAGTGCCTGAGCCCACAAAGATAACTCTAGCTGAAATTCCGACTAAATATAGTCTTTTTGAATTTTTGATAAATCAGAAGCAGCAGAAGATAAGTCAGGAAATGGAAGTATCCGTAAAAGCAGGAGAATTTGTTGGTCTTATTTATGATGCGCTTTTGAAACAATATATTAATCCCGAAAGCGAAGAAAGTCTTAAGAGTCTTAATATGCTCTGTGTAAGGCTTGTTTTCTGCCTTTATGCAGAAGATGCTCATATCTTTGGGGAAAATGGGCACATGTTCCATGACTACATGGAGCAATTTGAAACGAAGGATATGAGAAAAGCGCTTAAAGAACTTTTCAAAATTTTAGATACCCCAGAGAGTGAACGAGATCCTTATGATATAAGTGATTTGTCAAAATTTCCATATGTTAATGGTGGACTTTTTGCAGATACAGATATAGAAATACCAAATTTTACAGATGAAATCAGAGATATATTGCTTGAAAAAGCAAGTGAGGGATTTGACTGGTCTATGATAAGCCCTACAATTTTTGGAGCTGTATTTGAATCTACGTTGAATCCTGATACCAGACGCTCTGGTGGTATGCACTATACATCTATTGAAAATATTCATAAGGTTATAGACCCACTTTTCTTAGATGATCTCAAGTCTGAGCTTAAAGAAATAAAAGAAATACAGGTGCCAAAGTCCAGAAATCCAAAACTCAAAGCTTTTCAGAATAAGCTTGCAAGCTTAACATGGCTTGATCCTGCCTGTGGATCTGGAAACTTTTTAACAGAAACCTATATCTCCATAAGACGCTTAGAAAATGAGGTGGTACAAACTTTAAAAGGCGGTCAGATGCAATTTGTATTTGACGAAGATTTCAGTCCTATAAAAGTAGGTATCGACCAGTTTTATGGAATAGAAATTAATGACTTTGCAGTTACTGTAGCAAAAACAGCATTATGGATTGCGGAGTCTCAGATGATGAAAGAAACGGAAGATATTCTACTCATGCACCTAGATTTCCTTCCTCTAAAAACAAATGCAAATATTCATGAAGGAAATGCAATTAGAATTGATTGGGAGTCTATTATCGCACCGAGCAAATTGTCTTATATTATGGGTAATCCACCGTTTGTTGCAAACAGTGGAAGAGTTAGTGCTGGAGATGCTTCATCAAAGGGAATGCAAAACTCTGCGCAGAAAGAAGACAAGCAGCTATTATTTGGTAAAAATGGTGGAGTTCTTGACTATGTTGCGTGTTGGTTCATGAAAGCTGCAATCTACATGAAAAACACATCTATAAAGGCAGCTTTTGTTGCAACTGATTCCATATGTCAAGGACAACAAGTCGTTCCGCTATGGAAGCCATTATTTGAAATGGGAATCCATATTAATTATGCATATGAATTTTTTAAATGGGAATCAGAAGCATCGGGTACCGCAACTGTTTATGTAGTTATTGTTGGTTTTTCATATAAAGAAATTCCTTGTTATTTATTTACTTCAGAAAATGAGAAAATATTGGTTAAACACATAAATGCATATTTAGTAAGTGCTGATGATGTCTTCATAAATAAACGCTCTAAACCATTATTTGATGTTCCAGAAATGTTAAATGGTGGAAAACCAACAGAGGGTGGTTTCCTGATATTAACATCCGAAGAGCGAACCGCTTTACTTGCCGCTGAACCTCAGGCAGAGGAGTTTTTGCGCCCTTATATGATGGGAAAAGATTTCATAGATAGAACTCCTCGATATTGTCTATGGCTAGTTAATACTGATCCATCAAAATTACGAACTTGTAAAAAAGTACTAGAACGAGTGGAAAATGTTAAACAGTATCGCCTTAAAAGCCCCAAAGCTGCGACAAGGAAAAAAGCAGAAACACCTATGTTATTTGACGAAGTAAGAGAATGCAAAACAGATTATATTGCAATTCCTAAAGTGTCATCTTCAAAGAGAAGATATGTACCAATCGAATACTTGTCACGAGAAATTATCCCTGGTGACAAACTATTTATGATTCCAGATGCAAGCCTGTATCATTTTGGCATTATAACATCCAATGTTCATATGGCATGGATGAGAGCTACATGTGGATATTATGGTCCAAGTTACCAATACTCAAATACAATAGTGTATAATAATTTTCCTTGGCCAACTCCATCAGAAGCTCAAAAACAAAAAATTACTGAAACCGCACAAGTGATATTAAATATTAGAAATGCATATCCAAATAGCACACTTGCAGATTTGTATGATCCACTTACAATGCCACCAGAATTACAAAAAGCTCATACTGCCAATGATAAAGCGGTTATGCAGGCTTATGGTTTTTCAATTAAAGATACATCTGAAGCAGACTGCGTAGCAGCACTGATGAAGATGTATCAGGAACTAACAAAGGAGTAATCATTATGGCGCTTCCAAAATTTGTCGAGTTTTTCCGTCCATTTCTTGAAGCAGTATCAGATGGAGATACCCATGTACAAAATATCATTGGAGCATTGAGAGAAACCATTGCTACGAAGAAACTATCTAAAAAGTCTGCACTAGGGATGATATAATAGAGTTCTACCGTGATAGTCACGAGTAGACATATTAAAAAGGAAAGAAAAAAGAAAGAAGAAAGAAAAAATGATATTTATAGTTTTAGGAATTATCATCATTGTATGCCTTATGGTCATTGCAGGATGCAACGAAGCCGAGGCAACCGCAAAAAATAAAGACAAGAATGGCTACTATGCTATGCGTAGCCGTTATATGGATTATAAGGATGAATTCAGCCAGAGCCTTTCCGAGCTTGAAGAATTTGCTAAAAGCTGTGATAAGGAGGCATCTGCATCATGAAGAAGATTAGCTGTGAAATGTGTGGAAGTCCAGACGTAGTTAAACAGGACGGATTATTTGTCTGCCAGAGTTGTGGAACAAAGTATTCACCTGAGGAAGCAAAGAAACTTATCGTTGAAGGTTCAGTCAAGCTTGACGATTCTGACAGTGTAAACAATTTAAGGGTGCTGGCATACAGAAAAGAAAAGGAAGGCAAATTTGCGGAAGCAGAAGAACTCTTTACAAAGATTGTAGAAAAATCTCCTTATGATCATATGGCTGTATATCATCAACACTACTGTAACAGTTCAAAGGATAGACAATACTACGGCGTAGGTTCTGAATCAATCTATTTAGAGTCATGCTTTAGAGATGCCTGTCATGTTATTGCTGAGATGCCAATTGAAGAAGACAAAAGAAATGCTCTTCGTGAACTTATATCTTATACATTCCCCATTATGGTATCAGAGTCACGTAAGCTTATGGATATCGCTTTCCCTGACATTACTCCGTCAGATGACTCAACGCCGGAATGGCATTTCAAGGCAAGTGTCCAGTCCATGGTTAATATCTGCGGTGATTCTATCGATGAGATTTTTCCGGACGATGACGAGTTCAACAAAATCAAACTTACTCTTTGGAAGATAGCGACTAACATCATGTATATATCTGAGGTGTATCCTGTATCAGATGGGATTAAAAAACTCAATCAAGAGCGTTATGAAAAAAACCTAGCAAAGATTAGAAAGTTTGAACCTGAATATGCCATAGCATAATTTTTAGTACCATATATAGGCTTTCAAATATTTTTTATCGTGTATATATGATAACCATCAAGTATAAGAGCTAATACTAAAATCCAGTATTTATCAGCCATGGACACGCGGTACTTATCGGAATGATTATGTTGATTGATTTAAATATGCGCAAACAAAAATATACCACTAATTCATTATTTTTATATATTTATAAATGGTAGTACGTGAGCAATTCATGAGATTTGCCAAATCCGTAATGTTCATGCTACCGTTCTGATACATAGGATAAAACTTCAAAAACTTTTCAGGCAGACTAGAAGCATCGACTCTCGGTCTGCCTATTTTTTTACCTTTTGCCCTGGCATTCTCCATACCGGACTTAACACGCTGTGAGATAATATCTCTTTCCATTTCAGAGAACACTCCCCACATCATAAGCATACCTTTTGTCATAGGATCTATTTCATCACTCCTGCAATCTACGGTAAAACTACCAATAATAAGCTTTATCCTTTTGTCCTGAACATACTGCATGATATCACAAAGATGCTTTGTAGAACGTGTAAGCCTTGATACTTCTGTGGTTGCGATAGTATCACCTAATTTTACAGTATCAAGAAGCTTCTGAAACTCAGCTCTCTCGGTCTTAGTCCCAGACTCATACTCCCAATAGATATTCTTATCTTCCTTAACTCCAAGCTTCTTTAATTCACGCTTCTGTCTGTTAATATCCTGCTTTGATTCATTTGTGCTGCAACGTGCATATCCATAAATCTTAGCCATAGCCTTGCCTCTTTACTGTTCAATAAATGGTTGTATATTTTCGTGAACACTTCAAGCCTTTTACAAGCGTTTTTCAACGGCTCAGATAAGAGTTACTATGCCTGAAACTGCTGAAAAACGCTTATACAGCTCTGATTAAATCCATTATAGCAGATTTCACACACAAGTGTTCACGAAATCAGATGTTTTTCTGAACACATGAGAAACGCACTATTTACCTTTCAGAATACGCATTTTTCGTAAATGTGTCCCTAAGCTATTGAAAATACAAGAACAAAGGGTGCGTATAATAATGAGAATACGTACTTTGTTTTACTTGCATTCGAATATGCTCGAAGCGGTAGACTAGGATGATGTCTATTTTATTGATTATCGAATAGATACCGTCGGCTGGAAAAGTAATTACAAGGATATTATTTATGAAGCTTATGATATAGGATTGAATCCTCATCTATGGGATTTGGAAGTGGTTATTGAGCATAAGAATGATATTAGTGATTGGACAGATGAAGTAATTAAGCTTGTTCACATAAAATGTCCTTTAAAAGTGAGCAGCTTCATGACAGCGAGACAGAGTAAGGCTGTGACAGTGGGTGAAATCAGCAACAATAATAACAATAATCATGGCTGATTTTGTGATTTATAATCTTTGTTTAATAAAGATTTTAGAATAGAAATAATTGTACCATGCTAAAATTATATAAATGGTAAACCATAGATAATTGTTTTTTCTACTGTGGGTGATTATATTATGAAGAGATTTAGAAAATTATTGTGTACAGGTATATTTATATTTATTTGCATGACTGTAACTGGATTTGGTTTATTTACTAAAAAAGAACCGGAAATGACGACAACCACCGTATCAATAAAAATTGATTATGAAAAAGCTGCATTTGCATACAATGATAAAGTAAAAATATATGTTGATGGAAATAATATTGGAAAAATGAATGCCGGAAATGATAAACAGTTTGATATATCATTAGTGGAAGGAACGCATAAGATATGGGCTAAGCGAGATGCATTATTCAGGAAATACAACACCAATAAAGTTGAGTTTTCTACAAATAAAACCACCATATATTTTACGTTGGTTGAAGACCCCATTGTTGGATTAAAAATGACACGTGTAGATGATGACGAAGAATTGAGCTTAGAGTCATCATATGACGACGAAAATTATAAAGACAATGCGGAAATTGAAGATACTGATTACAGTATCGCAACTAACAATAAGGTTAGTGAATCAGAAAAGTCAACTAACGAAAAAAACGGCAAAGAATCAGAGAATACATCTATTAACTCGTCCAATCAAGAAAAACAAAAGGATTATGACAAGAATCATACAAAGAGTGATGAAAGCGTTTCTGATGAAGAGATTCTTAGGCGCGCAAAAATTCGTTCTGGTGCACCATTAGCTCAGCTAGATGGTATTGATGAGGACGGGAACATAGTTATTCATTTATATGAGGTAATTACCAATGAGGGTGAGGACGGACATACTGCAACATGGGATTGGTATTATATTAATCCTAATACCCTAAAAGGGACTGATTTTCTGGGAGAACCAGTTGATCTGAATGAAGTTGACGAATATGAATATGATAGTAGTTATTATTCGAATGAAACTATTCCGGAATACTATGTGTGCGTAAATGCACCTGATGGTTATGTTAATTTACGAAGTGGACCCGGAATAGAATATGATGTAATTTGTGAAATTCAAAATGGGGAAGCATTAGAAAAATATCTTGAAGAATCAACAGCTACAAATGGTAAAAAATGGGCTAAGGTAGCGTATTGGACAGAAAATGGATGGATAGATGGATGGGTCATAGCATCACAAATCGAATAACCTTTTCAATATGACATCATATAAGTAACAACTCCTGGTGTGTAGTTGATTGTTGTTTGATTACTGCAATTTACTACAAATCAGGGAGTTTTTTTGTTTGTCACTAATATACGTATTTACGCAAGTTTTAATGTTTTACACTTAATTCTATGAAAGGGAACAGTCCATATAATCTTTTCAAATGGACTATATAAAAAATATGAGCAATTACTATACAGTCTACGAAACAGAAGAAAACTTAAGAAGAGTGTATGATTTTTTAGCATCGTTGTCTGTTCTTTCCTATAAAGATGTTGACCTGCGCATACAGGGGACAAAAGACTTTGCTCAAACTTATGAAATTGAGCAATTGGAGGAGTTTTTTGAAAATTGGGTTAATGTAAAACCAGATGTATCAAACTGCAATATTGAGGAAGTATTAAATATCTTTTATGCACTTATTATAAGGTATGGGGTGACAAAAGAAGAATATATAAAATGGTGTGATAATAATTTGGAAAGGTATAAGTATATACCTAAATTACTGGGAGGTGTGAATGATAGTGACGCAAAAGAACTATTTTTGGAGGATATTGAAGCGTCACAGGTAAAGGTGTCGAAAGAGGCATTCGATAACTTTGTGCAGAAAGAGTATTTGGCTTTTGATGATGGAAAAAGCGATTTGAAACTTTTTGATAAATATATAGCTAAGACACAAATACCCAATAGGCTTAAAGAGATATTTGAAACATGTAGGAAGGCCGGTGTATCTGCCAGGCTATATTTTGACAGACTTGTAGAGCAAGGAAACTTTGACAGTATTGAAAGTGCTATGGCAAATTTGCCTAGAATGCTTAATGACACTAAGTTTATACTTTTTAAGGAGTGCAAACCAATTATCTGTGAATTAGAAGATGAACAAAAGAAAAAAATAAAAAATGAATATGATGAATCTATAAATGTTAATGATTATTGTGATCAGCTTAATTCTCAGCATGAAGAGTATTACAACGAGTTTGAGAATAAGCAAAACTTAATTATTAATGAAGTTGCAGATGAGTATGACAATCCAAATGTTATGGCGTTTGGATTTGGATTATCAGGATATATTGCCAGTAGTATTGCTAATGCTGCTATTAAGAATATTCATAATGGAGGTGTATCGTTAAATGCAAGGTTTCAATCAGCTGAGAATATCAAAAATTATAATGAAAAATTGAATAACCTATACCTTGGAAAAGAAGCTAAAACGAAGTTCTATATTTTTATTTCTTCAATGGAAGTTAGTATAACAACAATACTATTACGAGAATTAGAAAAAATCACAGATGAAGACTATTATAATGCTAAAGAATTGGAACGTCATTATTTATTAACAAAGGCTTCAATGACCAAAGAAGAAGCAAAATTGAAGCTGTGTAGCATATTGTTTTCATATCCATATGTACCTTCAGTATATTTATTTTTTGCAGAAGAATATTTTAATACAAATACTGATCTGATAAGAATAGCGGACGCATTTGGTATTGATATGCGATATGCTCTAAATGATGCAAAATATCAGTGCGACGTATCTTCTGACCTATTCATGGGTGAGAGGTATCCAACAATTTCAGAAAAAAAAGCTGTCGATTTATTATTGGCAGAAAAACGTACAAAAGATAACAGAATCACTTTTTTATCTACATTTAAAACTGATAATACAGATGAACTCAAATTGGCACTTAGATTCAGGATAAGATTTAAGGCTTTATTTGATGTTTATTTTGGGAAAAATTCTGGAAAAAATTATGCGCAATACAAGGTGAACAGATATGTGAAAAAAATGAAGGATAGGACTCTCAAATATGGGCTGGGATGCAAGATTATAGGAGATGATTATGTATTATATGATTCACCGGCAGTACTATTGACTGATAGACGTGTTGTTATAAAAACCATTGATGATATGAATGTATATTATTGGTTGCGAGATATAAATGAAATATATCAATCTGTAGTAGGATTCACTATAAAGGGAAAAAATAAAAATTACTATGAACGATATTCGCTTTTAGATCAACAACATATACGTAAACAGATAGATGATTTGACTTTTTTGATTTCGGTGTGTTTATACAACGAAGATGTTCAATCTACATTCTTATCTCCTACTGAAGGAATAGGTAGTAAGTACAATGAAAAGGATTTTAGAAAAGCCCTCGCCACAGTAGAAAAAAATATTGCGTTATCATATGGCAAAGAAAAAAAATACGATGATGAACGTGCTTTTGAGGAAATTTTAATTAAAGCTCCGGATGAAGCACAGGTCGTACCTTCGGATGATTCAGTAAGCGATATACAAAACGACTCTGTATCATTAACTGAAAACGATTTTAATATCTTTATAGATAATGAAACGTGGAACTTTTGTAAAAGATATCCTACAGTTACAGCTTATTACACTTTTGTATACGGTGATAATTTTAAAACGCAAAGGGGAATAACAATAGGAGATTCTTTTAATGAAGTTGTCACAAAGTATGGAGATAAAAATGAAATATATTATTTTGATGAGAATAGTATACAAGATGAACCAATATATCGGATAGGAGAAATGAATAACAACACAGATGTAAAGGCTATTCTAGACGCAAAAATTAGAGTTGAATATACTTATAATTCATTTAAAATTCTTTTTTACTTTGACAATAAAGAGATGCTCGTCTTAATTGCATATTCAAATGGGGTACAGACAACTCAGATGCCCCAGCAAAAGCCAGAAGTGGAAGCAAAAAATAAACAAAACCAAGTAGAATATTGTTTGAATCATGAAGATTTTAATCTAGTTGACAGCAGAGGTGAAAAGGAAAATCTTATTGATCTAAATTATAGAAATTATTATAGCTGCTATATTAGTTCAGATGGATTTACTACATCTAGGGGTATAGGTTTTCCTTCTGAAATAGATGAAATAATCTCAGTATATGGGAGGACTGCTGTAGAATCGATACAAGATCCGACACAAGAAAAAGCATATACTCATTTACATTTTTTTGAAGGCGAATGGGAACGTGATATGAAAGTAGCGGAGACATTTGAAATAACAACCAAAAAAATTGTTTATAAATATAAAGAGAATGGCTCAATGTATAAGCTAAGCTTCTTTTTTGATATGGCTAATAATTTGCAACTAATCTGCTATGATACTTTTCCCGAGCCACATTTCTTGCCGTAAGAAATAAATGCTATTTCTTTTGGAGACATATCAAAAAAATACAACAACGAGTCAATATAGGAGAAGAACTGAAATGTATGTTTTGGATACAAATGCATTATATTGGTATGTCGGAAGAGAAAACCTCGGCGATAATTCTAATGCTAATGTCGACGTAAAAAAATTCTGTTCCTTTTTAGATGGAAGAACGGATAAATCTTTGGCATCATCCTCATATGTCGAAGCCTTAGTTAGGTTTAGAAATAATCCTGAATATATAGAGAAAATACATGCTTTTATGCTATCAAAAGATATTCCACTTCTAAATAACGTCCAGTATCAGACATTTTCTACTGAACAAATAACTTCAAGTTTAACTTTATGTGGAGATCAAATATCCCAATATATAAAAGAAAAAATATTACCTGTTAAAATTAACATAGAAGCAAGTTTTGCATTGAGCTTCTTAATGACTATTCTTCTTTTATACACGAAATGCAGGATTGATGAATGTGGATGTATTTGCCCATCTCATGGTCATGACATAGAAATGTTTATCCGGGATAAAAAAGTAAACATAATAGGAGAAGAACTTAGAGCAACATTAAAAGATGCCTATGATAATCATTATGATCATGAACAGCAATTATTAAAAGAAAAATACATAGAGCTTCTCGAAGATGCTTGTATGTTAACGGATACTGTTATAGAACTGATATCTACCAAAGGTATTAGTGTTAGTTCTTTGGATATTTGTGACGTTGAAGTAAGCGTAAGACAGAAATATATATCATTAAGGGCTAAAAAGCCAGACAATTACTTAATGGAAAGTATTTGTGATTTGCTAACTTCCAGACCAGATTTTATCGACCTGGCAAAAAATCGGTTAGCAGAAATGTATTCTAGTAGAGGAAAATTATTTAAAGATAGGAAAAGCTTTGCATTCAAGCCAATTCAAATTGAGTACATTGCAGAAGAAATGTACCATTCTTGGATAGACAATGCCCAGAAATTTAGGAAAAATGATATCTTTGATCTTTTCTTTTTAGGATGTGCAGATTTTAAGGATGATAGAAAAGTTGATAATTTTTTAATAGACAAGGCTACTTATCTTTTGACTTTTGACCAGAAATTAGATCGCTTTATTGAGAGAAAGCGACCAATAAACGGTAAAGTAATTCGCCGCTTTTATAATGACTTTTAGAGATGAGAAGGGTAGACTATTATGCAATTACTATGCTTAAGTCTAAAGATTATCTGGGCGTGTTCAGGACTTTCACCCGTTAGAGCGCGCCCATGTACCCCAACCCCAACACTAAGAGAGCCTGAAAACGGTGCGTATATCTATGGATATACGCACTATCTTTTATTTCAATCATTACATAGTCGAAAGCAGATGATTTTTGATACACTTTTGGAACATGATATAGAAGTCTTCTACTGGGGGAATTATAATTAAAAAAATATAGAGTCTTTGGATATATTCGATTATACATTGCAAAAAGCCTAATATTTGCTATAATATAATCGAAAATAATCATAGAATATGAAAATATTGGAGTTTGTATGAAGTATAATAGGGATGTTTATCTTGAAAGACTAATAGATAGAAAGAATAACGGCTTGATCAAGGTTATAACAGGAGCAAGAAGAGCAGGTAAATCATACCTGATGAATGAGTTGTATTACAAACATCTGCTCAATTCAGGAGTTTCCAGTACAAATATCATCCGATTTGCTTTTGACTCAGACGAAGATATTGATCTTCTTGATGCGTATTATCCGGAAGAAGATACTAAGTTCAGACAGGATAATGATATTTACTTTGTTAATGCCAAAAAATTTAGGGCTTATATCAAAGATAAGACAAATGATTCAGACGATTTCTTCCTTCTTCTTGATGAAGTCCAACTTCTTGATGGGTTCATCGGAACATTGAATAGTTTGTTACGCCACCAGAATTTTGATGTGTATGTAACCGGCTCTAATTCAAGATTCCTTTCTTCTGATATTGCAACAGAATTTAAGGGACGTGGTTCTGTGGTACATGTACTGCCTCTTTCTTTTTCAGAATATATGCAGGGATATGAGGGTGACCCACAGGTGGCATGGAAAGAGTACATAATTACCGGTGGAATTCCTCTTGTGGCACAGATGTCGAGTGATGACGAAAAATCCGCTTATCTTAAATCCTTATGTGAAGAAACATATATCAAAGATATTATTTCCCATAACAAGATTAAGAAAAAGACGGAATTGGCAGATACGTTTGATGTACTTGCATCTATGATAGGAGCGCCTGTCAATACGAGTAAGATTACAAACACCTTTAAAAGTGTTGTAAATAAGGATATTACTGACGATACAGTTTCAAATTTTGTAGGTTATTTTGAGAATGCATTTGTTGTGTCAAAGGCAAAGAAATATAACATTAAGGGTAGAAAGTATATTGGTTCACCATTTAAGATTTACTTTGAAGATATAGGTGTCAGAAATGCCAGGCTCAATTTCAGACAGATTGAAGAGACCCATATTATGGAAAATGTAATTTATAACGAACTCCGATATAGGGGGTTCAACGTAGATATTGGTGAAGTTAATGTTAATGAAAAGACTAACAGACGTGATGCTAATGGAAAATATATCTATGCTCAAAAGGCATTGGAAGTAGATTTCATAGCTACAAAGGGGCCTCAGAAGCTGTATATCCAATCTGCCCTGTCGATGGAGGAGCCAGATAAGCAATTACAGGAAAAGAAAAGTCTATATTATATTGATGATTCCTTTAAAAAGATAGTTGTGGCGAAGACGGGACTCAAACCGTCATATGATGATAAAGGAGTTATTACTATTGATTTATTCGATTTTCTATTAGGAAAAGAAGTTTAGTTCATATATAGCCATTTTGCAGAAATGCGAAGTGGCTATTTTTCTTGCTTTTCAAACGTTTCGAAAAAGAAATGTTTTTCTGAGCACATG
>NZ_JNLQ01000004.1 GCF_000703165.1 Butyrivibrio sp. AE3004 | reverse complement strand
CGTCTTGAATTTCGTAATATCCTTGTCCAGAACGTCATAAGCCTTGTTGATAATGCCCTGTGGTGTATTTGAATAGTATCTGATAGCAGCGTTAAACTGTCCGCCCTTTGTGGCTGCTTCACGAGCATTAAGCATGATATTCCTTGCCTTCTGGTTATAAAGGTCGGCTGCTGCCTGATCACCATTCTTAACGGCTTCCTGTGCCATCCTCGAATAATCATAGGACGCGGTAAACATCTTATGTGCATCCTCACCGCTGAGCTTTCCAATATCAAGGTCATCACCTGTATACTGTCTGTATACCTCGTCAATGTCACGAGATACGGAATCCTGCGCCTGTGCCGCCAATGCCTTCTCATTGTCAGGGTCATACCAGAAACCGTTCTTATCCGCGAATATCCTCTTTTCCTCGTCCGTGAGCTTGTCGGTGTTCTGTAACGTCTGATGCAGCTTTGAAAGCTTCTGCCCCTGCTCGTTATAGGGGGTTCCTTCTCCTACCCTTCTTACACCTGCTTCATTAAGCGGCTTCTGTCCGCTAAGCTGTGCCCACAGATCTTCTGTAGTCATGGCGGTATCATTTGTAATCTGAGGCTTTGCAGCGTTACTGTCCGTAAATAGTTCCGCTCCGGGTATCATGTCCTGCGTGGCTTGTTTTTCAGCTGCGCGTGGTAATAGGTCTTCTAGTGTAGGAAGCGCGTTATTGATATTTTTGCCCTGTTCTGCTACATTGGAATTAAGAAAAGGATCGGCTGTCGTTTTCAGCTCGGGCAATTGTAGCCCAACGCCCGAAAGCGCATCACGGGCCTTTTCTTTATTTTCGTACAATATGTCGCTGTTTTCTAAAAGGTTCTCGATTTTATTCCTGCCATACATGGACGCAACTTCATTAACGTTACCCATATGACTGTCTTTATCCATATGGATTGGCGCTATAACGGGATTACCCTTATTATCAATCAGATTAGTCATTACTATGCCGCTAAACCAACGCATTTAAAGCCGTTTCTAGCCCTTTTACCCTCTCGCCCATATAAATTACCGTTACGGAATAAATACCTGCCTTATTGCCTTCTGTGCACTCACATCATCCCATATTACGGACTTCCTCTGACTCCAAGGGGGGCAAAAAGGCCCTTTTAGGGAGAATTTTTATATAAAATTTCGGACGGGGCATATATATATATTATTAATAATAATTCCTTACTGATACCGGGGGGGGGAGGGGTACCCGGCTTCCTGGATCCGGAATCAGGACACGGAACAGGAATCCTGCCAGACAGCCGTAAAATACTCAAAAAAAATAAAAAAATAAAAAAAAATAAAAAATAAAAAAAATAAAAAAATAATTACAAACAAACATACAACATCATCATATGATCATAGCCTAGCCCTACAGATACAGTAGGCATCATACAACCTTAACCCCTCACATCTGGTACACAGTCCTACTGCATCCTTATATATCTCTGATGCAAGTAAGCTATGTCTGTTAGGATAATCACCAAGCAATAGTATCTTGTTAATATCTTCCTCAACTAATCTAGTCATCTTCATATCAAGACACTTGGCTGCTGCCTTATCTATCTTGGCCTGCTGCCTACGTTCATTCTCTGTAACGATACCATTACAAATATCAAACAATATACCCATCACATATCCTTAATGACTTATATAAGTCTTATGCAATTCATCACATAACAAATGACCTGCTGTTCAAGTTACAGGAAACAATTGGGAGTCACCTTAGCTAAACCGTAAACAGTAGGTCATTACACATATTATACAATATTCAGTTATATAAGTCTTATATAAGTTATCTCTGTTCTTTCAGATCCTCAAAGGTCTGTCTGTTCTTCTTCATATCCTTATCAATCAGCCTGTGGATATACTTCGTTATGGATATGTTCTCAGCTTCTGCCATTACTGATACATACTCTTTATAGTTGGTCTTTATTTCCTCAGTCAGCACCGGATGTCCTTTAGTTCCTGGCATGGTCTTCCTGATGATCATATCCAGATTGTAATAGTCACCCCTTGGCTTCTTAAAGGGCTTGGCTTCCCTCTGCTTGTGCTTGCTTTCCTTTACCTGTTCAGTCATTCCGCTTAGCATATCAAATGTACTGTCAAGGTCTGCTGTTTTCTTCTTTAACGACATATACCACCTCTTAATGACTTGTATAAGTATTATATAAGTTATCCCTTGATAAACTCGTCAATAAACGCCTCATAGTCCTTTGTAGCCGTAGCGTTCGGCTTATCATCAAATAGGTTTGTTCTTTCCAGGGCAGCTTCACCGACTGCGATAGTATTCCGGATGACAGTCTTATATATCTTGGTCTGCATCTTACTGGCTACCTTCTCAAACTGAGGATAAAGGACCTCATAAAGGTTAGTCCGGTCATTGACTCTCGTTATAAGGATACCTGCCACCTCAAGATCCGGATTGGTATTCTCTCTTATATCCTCAATGAATCCGTAAAGCTGATTGACTCCCTGCAGGGCGTATACTTCTGCCTGCATTGGGATTATTACCATGTTGCTGCATGTCAGGGCATTTTCATTCATAACGCCAAGAGTAGGCGGCGTATCAATAATACAGTAATCATAATCAGCCTCTAAGGGTTTAAGAGCTTTGTATAACATCTTCTCCCTTCCAAGCTGAGTGAATGTCCTGTCAGCTGCTGCCAAGTCAATCCCACCAATAAGGATGTCCATATGCTCATTTAAGGTAATCAATACGGACTTTACATCCTTTTGACTGCTGAAAACGTCATACAGAGTGCCATTCATATTAAGCAGGTCAACGTTAGCAGTAAATCCAAGATTTGCCTGTGGGTCAATGTCCACTAAAAGGACCTTATAACCCTTCTTGGAAAGTCCTACTCCCATATGCCATGCCGTGGTAGTCTTGGCAACTCCGCCCTTCTGGTTAGTAATCGTTATTATCTTCATTTTTCTCCCCTGTCCTTATCTCGTCTTTAAGGACTGACAGCTTAGTCATGACCTCATTGACGTTATTATTCATTTCAAACAGATAATCACAGATAATTACAAACAGATTAGCGTTATTAGGATGGTTATATCTGAGATGTATCATATTCTTTTCATCAAGCACGTTACAGGAAAGATAAGCACTGCTGCCTAAAAGTTCCACTACGGTGCGTACCTTATCAAGGTCAGCACTTATTTTAAATGTCAGATCCTGAGCGTCTAAAAGTACATTTGTTTTTTCCATTCTTTAATACTCCTTTTCAATAAAAAAATTCCCACAATGTACCACAAAAAGCCATGGTACGTCATGGGTTCAATAGTGTGGTGGTGTTTATTGACTTATATAATACTTGTATAAGTCATTTTACAGATAAGTGTTAACAGTTTCAACCCTTACACTTGGTAGGCAATAATATATTATGCTAAAATATATGCATCCGTTCTTTAATACTGTGGTGGTGTTAATACGGATATGGAAGCTGTTAGGTTCGTCCTGCAGCTTCTTTAACGTTACGGAATAAAAAAGAGCCTACCTTGTTAGGTAAGCCCTTAGTTCTGGTTAACATATAGCGGCGTTAATCTCGTCTATTATTTCCTTCTTGTATTTGTAATATGAATTCCTGCTGATACCTGTGAGCTTGATGCACTCAAGGTCGTTAAGCTGTCCGTCAAAGTCCCTGCTGTGCTTCCTGATCAGTTCCTTGGCTGCTATTGATTTCTTGGTTACAAGTTTTGTTCCTGCCTTATGTCCTATTACCTTGCCGTTAAGTCTGGCTGTCTCTATGCCTTCCTTTGTCCTTTGGTGCAAGTCGCTAACCTCTTTTTCTGCCTGTTCAAAGGCTATTCTAATCTGCTTTTCTGCTAACTTCCTAAAGTAATTATTTAGGCCCTTAAAGATTTCATCTTCATCAGATCCGGTAAGAGCTATTTTATCTTTAGTGTTCTCTAAGTATGTATCTGTATCAATGTAATGTTCTTTAAGGAATACAAGCGTTACGCCTCTATCCAGTAATTCAAAGTATGTCTTAACGCCTTCATCTGCGTTACGGCTCATACGTGATACAGAATCAAATATAATCGTATCACCTTCCCTGACTGCCTTATAAAGCTTGTTCCATTCCGGACGGTTTATTTTGGTTCCGGTGTAAGCTTCCTGCCTGATCACTGCCTCAGGATATTTAGCCTGGATATTCCTTATCTGTCTTTCAATACTCTGGGTTCTTCTTGATATTCTGCAATAACCGTATATCGTACACATAACATTGTCTCCCTTCTCTAATTGGTGTGGTGGTGTATTAAAAGTGACGTTCGTTTACTTTTGTATTTACACCATACACCAAAAAAGAGTTTTATGTCAATAGTTTTAATACACTTTTGTACACCCTCACTTTTTATACTGTGCTATGTGCTTTTTATATGCTTTGTTATTGCGTTACGAGAATATGAAGTTAACCGTTCACTGCATCCATTAACATATCATTGACTGCTGCCGTAACGCCCATTCTGTAGCATAACAGACTTATAAGCGTTAACTGGCTTGGCTTTCCACCGTTACGGACACAATCCGCATACAGACATCTAAATTCTCCGTTACTGTCTGCAAGCCTCTTAAGTTCCTCAACATTTGCCTTACTGCTTCCCTGCTTCTGAATCTCTGAATTAGTCATATCCCCTGCCCCCCTTCAATGTCTCACACTGTTTTACTGCACAGAATGACCACCTAAGCTGCTGCCCGGTGGTCTTAACTGTCATTCCTCGTATATGTCGATACCGTACATATCCTTATAAAGTTTTCTCTGTCCTTCATCCGGTGGGATCCTGAGTTTCTTTTCCACCGCTACCCTGTCTTTTATCTCGTCCTTTTCCA
The DNA here is from genome assembly GCF_000703165.1 of Butyrivibrio sp. AE3004. Classification (NCBI taxonomy): domain Bacteria; kingdom Bacillati; phylum Bacillota; class Clostridia; order Lachnospirales; family Lachnospiraceae; genus Butyrivibrio; species Butyrivibrio sp. AE3004. The sequence continues at coordinate 12,670 of NZ_JNLQ01000004.1, read as the reverse complement.
GAATCACCACAAACGGTTTGTCTGAATATAGATACTGATACTCTGTCTGATATGCAGGTTCTTCAAGTAGATACTCCCCGTTGTCCTTATACTCCTTAAATCTGCCCATGACTGCGTTACTGTAATGATTTCTCAGCAGTTTAAGCTCTCCCCGGTTAAGTATTCCCACCTCGCCCATGAAATCAAATTCACTAAACTTCATGAAATCATAGCCCACAAGGAACATTGAAAAGACGTTTTTCCATTTGTCGTTAAGGAATTCCCACGGTCTTGACTGTTTTATCAGCATATAGACAGCGAATTTCTTTTCCTCGTTAAGGTTTTCATAGGTATAGATGTCATCCTGACTGCTGCCTGCAGGTAGTTCCTTAGGTGTGCTAAAATCTTTAGGCGTTACGCGAATGACCTTATCAATAGGGAATCCCGGTAAAGGGTAGCAGGGATTTATTGGAACCGTCTCCCTTGGGTGCTTGTATCTGTTCTTCAGATAATCAAAGTAGACTCTGTAAGGCAGACCATATTCTGTAAATGCCTGCTTGGATTTCCTATGCCATTCAAGAGCCAGGATCTTGTCAGTATCCTCATTATTCTTTTTCGCTAGCGCTATCTTTGCTTTCAGTAATTGTTCTTCCGTCAACATCCTTTGTCTCTCCCGTTACTGGAACGAATCTCTTTTCCTGATCATCCCATACTAAGCCACTGTTAGTTATCTCCTGCTCAATCTGACTCTGTTCACTATTAATGACTGTGCTTGTGGCCGTTATCTTGAATTCATTTGTATTGATATAGTTGTGATTATTAGCGGAATCAAACATATAAAGGACGGGTGCCATTTTGCCGTTAAGGGCTAGTTCCTTCTTGCCGTGTGCTATGATGTTCTTGAAATAGTCGATAGTCTTTTTCCACTCACCGCCGCGCTTCTCATATTCGAATATGGTCATTCTGGTAGTGCCAAGATATACCGCCCATCCTTCAATATCTGGTATGAGCTTCTGACCTTCCTCAAGGTCCTTGTTAACCTCGTTACAGTAGTCTAAGTAGTCTATGCTTTCCTGCGTGAATCTTTTTAAGCCTTCTTCTGTAGGTTCATACTTAAACGGCATACCGCCTGTTCTTTTAAGACTGTACAAAGCAAGGTCAAGGGCTCCGGTCATATCGCCTGTCTTAAGGTCCTTACATTGTCCGCGCTTATGATTTAATGAGCTTGTTTTCTTATATTCTAAAAGTTCTTCTCTTGTAGGTTTCTTGCGTCTTCCCATGTTTATTATACCTCTTGATGACTTATATAAGTCTTATATAAGTGAAGTTAGTAGTTTTTGAGGCCTTTTTGTGTAAATTTTGGATGGTCTCACCGTCCTTACAACCGCCCCCTTTTCAACTTTTCTCCCCTGCCTTTTTCTCCCTTTTTTCTCCTCTTTTCGCTCCCTTATCCTGCTGCCCTCTTTTCTCCCCTGTTAAGGTTGGCTATGCAGTCGCCCATATCCATAAGGAACCGACTAAAGGTACTGCGCATCCGTTCGTCGTCAATGGACTGTATAAAGCTGTCTGATGCTTCCACCCATTTAGTCCATATGTCTTCACTGTCATGTGGTCCACAGTCCTTAATCATTTTTAATAGCCTGTAGCTCTCGTTTATCCTGTCGAATACTTCTGTTTTAAATTTAAGGTCGTTCATCCTTCCATCCTTTCAGGAATAAGCCAGCAGTTACGAATATGAGTACAAGGGCCAGCCGTCTGTTAATGCGTTCCAGTCTGGCCATATCTGCCTCATGTTCAATGAATGGTATGTTAGTCATCCTGGTAAGCTCCTTTCATGGCGTTACGGATAAGGTCAAAGTCCGGGTTATCTATTCTGCGGTTATAGCTTGGCTTGTCCCCGTAGTGCCTTCCGTTATATTTTCCAAGGAACACGTTACGGACGGTCATATCTGATGTACCGATAGCCGCGCCTATTCCCTTGAATGTAGGTTTTCTGTGTCTGGTCCTGCAGTCGTTAAGGTAATGATCAATAGATAAAGTCAGCTCGTCTGTTCTCAGCATAGTCACCACCTCGCTTAATGTATGCACAGATAATAGCATTGGGTTGTATTATCTGGGTTTGACTTATACGGTCCGCTGTCCACATTCCTTCCGGATCCGTTTATATATGTTCCTTCGGTGTAGTTATACAGCTCACAGTTTTTACAGTCATATTCGATATGCTTCTTGGTTCCACACAGTGAGCAGTAATACTCTTTATTTTCCCCAATTAACATGTCTTTTCACCTCGCTTTCATGAAAAGCGGTAAAAAGGCGGTATTTTTACATCACCAAGGCGGAATTTTCTCCGCCCCCTTGAGCCCAGTGTTTATCAGCGTTTCAGCCTCAAAGCGGTATATGCGGTATTAATTTTTCTATATCTTTATATATTTTTATTTTTTAATTTTTTATTTTGATTTAAAAAAAATACCGCTTTTACCGCCTATATAGTGTAAAGCTAGATAAATACTGGCTTTATAAGGGCGGTACTTCATTCCGCTTACTACCGCCCACTACCGCTTTTTGCTTCAAATGGGACTAAAATATCATCTGCAGGTTCAAAATCCCTCTGCTTTTCCTTAATGCCTCTGTATACATTCACGTTACGGCTTGCCCCTATGTTGCCTCTGTTGCAGATAATTCCGTATGACTCAAGGCGCCCAGGCAAATTCTTCTTTTCTACTGCCTTAACGCCCTCATTTGCCTTAGCCCACACTGCATAATCACGGTCAAATGAGCTTCTTGATACTCTGTCGTTATATTCCTGGGTTATCTCGTAATTCTCGGTAATGAATCTGTATACATTGTCTGAAGCTTTCCGGTATTCATCCCTTGCCCTATTAACAGCTTCTGACTCTGTGAACACATAGCCGTTATCAATAAGCCTGTGCAGTCCTTCAATAGCCCACTCCATAATTGCAGGGAGTTCCTTCTGCAGCTTCTGGTCTAAGCAGGCATCTTTATCTGTTTCTTTGATATGATGCTCACATGGTATGATCAGCAGTCTGTTAAACAGATGCTCTCCCTTATCATCTGAGAAGTAAGGCAGTCCGTTACAAGCAAACATAAAGCCGCCGTTATAGTAGAATGATTGAGACTGTTTATTCTTTTCTTCTACTTTCAACACACCACCGCCAGTAATGGCTTTAAATATACTGCTATCTTTAACGGTAGTATTTGACTCATCATCACATATGATCATTCGACAATAAGGCAGTGAACCCAGAATGAATTTGTTATCCGGCGTTAGCTCTGTAAGTTTTATGGGTGCCACCTTGTCCACTCCGTAAAATGATGAGATAAGCCTTAAAAAGACAGATTTCCCACTATCACCAAGGCTGCTCAGTAATACTAAAGCTTTTTTTATCCTCATAAGAGGGATATTACTTAAAGTGAATCCTGCATATTCCTGTAGGACCTTCATCTGATCATAGTCAACATGTCCGTCCGGTTTGGTGCATAGGTCTGTAATGTACTTGTCAAAGGTCGGTTTCTTGTTCTTCCCCGGTTCATAATCAAAGTCAAACTGAAATGTACTGAGTACATACTGGTCATGCGGTATAAGCTGCCTCGACTCTATGTCATATAGTCCGTTACGGAAATTGATATAACGGTCATCAGTATTAAGGTCATTAATGGAATATGTGTTATTTATGGTCATTGATAGCTGGGCTAATACATCATTTATGATGTGCGTGGTAGCCTTTGCCGGTGGGATATAATTCCTGACCATTGCCGCCATGATAGGCTTATTAGCGAGCTTGTATGCTCCGTTAATGTATAGATATGTTGCGTCCTTATCCTCAGTAACATTTCTGATGATGATATACTGCTCATTTTCCTTAATAGCTTCTGAAAGCAGACCGGAATTGATACGCCCGTCCTTGGGGCTTACCCATGGTGCAAAATATTCTTCAGCGTCTCCTATCATTCCCTTAAGGCCTTCGACTGTTCCGCTTTCGCTCTGCAGATAATCAGTAACGTCTCCCTTATCCCTCTGGGACGGAGTAACGACCTTTACTGAGTATGCATAACGTCTTACATCCTTCCAGATCTTATTAGCAAGGTCCTTCCCTGCCTGGTCGTTATCCCTGAGGATGACCACCCTCAAGCCCTTGAAATACTTTGCATACTCCTTCTGCCAGTCCTTAGCGCCGCCTGCAGTGATAGCGCATCCGAATCCGTTACCTATTTTCCGTAACGTCTCCACATCCTTTTCACCTTCCACTATGAATACCTGCTGTGCCTTATCCTTGAATCTCAGGAATTCCGGTAGTCTGTAAAGAACATGCTTTAGGTTATCCGGGACCTTCTCACATGTATCAGCTGAATGGTCTATTTTGTAGTAACGGATAAGTTTACCCTCAATGCTTCCGCCCTCGATCCTGAGCTTGGAATAGAGATATTTTCCATTTTCATCCCTGTAACGGTATTCATCCGTCACCCTTACGCCTTCGCCGTACTTCTGGGAAAAGCCATATAGCAGCCTGTCATAACATGTAAGCCTGGGCTTCTCGCTCCCTATGTCTGCATAGCTGAGTCCTGCTGCCTGCAGAATCCCGTCAAGGTCACATCCTGCAAAACAGTTAATAAGGATCTTCCCACTATTTGAAAGCGATATTCCAAGGCTCTGCTCTTTGTCGTTATGGCAGGGACAGCAGGCCTTATATGACTCAGTAATGCCTTCCTTACATGTTCCGCGCCGCACTCCCCTAAAATGCCTTAAAACTTCGTTAATATCGGTCATACCTGCCCCCTTAAGAATTTGCTTTGATTATCCTGTCTATTGCGTCCAGGATCCGCTCACGGTGTTTGTTATCAAGGGGCTGAGCTAACCACGCTGATAAAGTACACTTATGCACCCCACATTCAAGAGCAAGGTCATAATGCCTTATCCCACGGCGTTTAAGTATCTCCCTGATGTCTGAGTTTCTTACTTCGCGCTTAATCTTTTTCATTTTTCTTGGCTCCTTGTGTTCGTTACGGCTATTGAATCTCCCAAATGCTTTAAATACTCGTTTTCTGCCCCGTTGAATAGCCGTTTAACCCACATTTTTACTAGATTTTTAATGTTTTACCCTTGCAAGGTTGTTGTTGATATAAATAAATGATAATATAGTTTTTGAGGAAATATAATTCCTTTATAGTTCATATTTACACATCAATAACAGTTGGTATTAGGAAACATATTTCTTAAACGGGAGTCACAGTATGAAAAAGAAAAAAGAGATACAAGCCCTCATTGATGACATGAGGCAGGAAAGAAAAGAAAATAAGGACTGTCTGGACACAGAAAAGCAGAAAATATTCCATGAACGGATGGACGCACTTCTTAGCCAGTACGGAATCATTCAGAACAGGACACTGACAAGTTTTAAAACAGAGATTGCTAATAAGATCTATGCTACAGATAGGACCGTATCAGACTATATTCTTGGGAAAAAGCCCTGCTCACCTGCTGCCTTGATAGCAATAGCGGACTACTTCTCTACTCGCACTGACAAGGACGGTAATATCAATATTATCTCCGTAGACTACCTGCTTGGCCGTACTGATCACACATCACTTGGTAACGAATATATACATGACGTTACCGGACTAAGTGACAAGGCAATTGATAAGCTCCGCTGGATGAATAATTTTGACAGGACATTACGTTACGGAGTGATGCAGGGGGCTATAGATGCTTGGAATTCTGTATTTCTTGCGCTTAAGGTTCCCGTAATCAATGCCCTGATTACTTCAAAGAAATTTGTAAATTTCCTGGATGCATTTAAGCGTTATACATGGTCTGACTCACATTACAATTTAGCCATGAAACAGGATGAAAAATATTTCGCAATTGACGGGCAGCTTGTTCTTTTTGCTGAGGATCCTGAGGACAATATACCTGTAAATGTTGATACATCTTTTCTCAAGGCAGTTGCTAAAAATCAGATGAATATGGACCTTGATAGTATGTCCAGAGCATGTAATAGGGACAAAGAAATATTTGCAGAATGGTACGCTCCAATATATGCAGCTGAGGCACAAAAGAAGAATGATAAAAAACAGAAAAAATGACTCGCCCCAAAAATGGGGTCAGTTAATAAAATGGGACTCCGCATTTCTGTGGGGTCCTTAAATTTTTGCCTGCTGCCGTGTATATACACAGGCGAATCTTGCTCTTGTATTTCCGTAACGCCTTCCAGGGTTTTTAGGGCTTTCCCTAACAAGTTTTTGGGATGGTGTCTATACACCTCCCTATGCTTGCTATAGATAACTAATGTTCAAATCTATACATAAGGGATAGAGCAAGATGCGCCCATGTCCGTACATTGTTCAATCTTGCTTGGAGTTCCCCCAAACCCATTTGGCAAAAATAAAAAAGGCTAGGTGTTAAAAACCTAACCTTTCATTTTTGCAGCTTTGATACTTTTTCAATTTTCCTTGTTGGAAATCTCCACAAGTTTTATTGCTTCAATGTCTTGCTTCAATTGTGATTTTTCGTAGTTCAGCAATCTTGCAAATGTATCAATGTTGTTATCATCCACATTCTGATAAATTGCATTTAGCAATCTTTCTACTCCATGTTTTTTTTCTTGCATAGCCCCATCCCTTTCATAAAAATTCTTCCAATGTCATTTGTCTGTCCAGATCATCATTAACGGCTTTTATTTTTATATCGTTTTTTCCTTTTTCTGTTCTATGCCAATATCCGGCTTGGCTTTCAATCAGGAAATCAAATCCGGCTATTGTTCTTCCATCCTTGTATGGTGTAGCTGAAATATGATAATTCGATTTTTGGTTTATTTCCTTCAAAGCCGTATCAATAACCTTTGCTTTAAAGTTAGAATATCTTTCAAACTTATCCGTTGTATCTGTTACTTTTCTAATTTCCTCAATGCTTATCGAAACCTCAATAGCTACATCAGCGTGTGGCAAATTATTTTCATTCATGTAACCATTCAATATTTCATAAATTCTGATAGCATAAACAGAATTTAAGCTTAAAATTTCTGAAAGCCTATACCTGGTAAAGTTACCACGTAGCCCAACAAGAAACGGCTTCAATTCGTCAGATATTTTTATTGTTATCTTTCCTTTTTCGTATTCGCATACATCAACCCAATGGAATTTTTTCCATTTATCATTTACCTTATCGCCTATAAAAATCACTTCTTGCATCAAGTGAGTAGACATTGTATCAAGTTCACGATATAGGGTTTTAACGCTCATTTCCAAAGCTTTAGCCATTTCCTTAATATCAACTTCAAATTGATATAGTTCTTTATCGCCCTTCTTGGTTTGCATTATGATAAACCGCAATAGCTTTAATTCGTTTAGATTCAGCTTGCTTGCGCTATGCAATATCATGGAATTAGCCATAACAACATAGTTGTTTGTATCAAATGTTACTTCCTGGCGGTATATGCTTTTTTGTACCGCCTTAAAATTGCTTTCGTATCTCTCCAGGCGTTCTTGCCTTGATAAGCCATCATCCTTTTTTCTTCTTCCCATTGTTCAACCCCCAATAGGTATATTATACATTTAAACCACCAATAATCAATATGGTGGTTTTTAGGTGATAAAAGGTGGTTTTTAATGACTGCTATTGTTTAGTATTGGGTGCCTATACACGCCATTTATCGGTATTCTCCACCCTTAAAAGGGCGTTTTCTACTAAAGGTGGTTTTTTCTATCAAAGGTGGTTTTATTTTCTACTAAAGGTGGTTTTTCAGCTACCAAAGACAGCTTATAGGCATTGTATTACTGTTAGGGTTTAAACCATTTACATATAGGTGCTAGATAATACTTGTTAGGTATGGAAAAATCAGGCATTTTTCTACTAAAGGTGGTTTTATTTTCTACTAAAGGTGGTTTTTCGTCTACTAAAGGTGGTTTTTCAAAAGTGCAGTTTTCCGCATAACCACGCTTAAAACTTCCATTTTCGTTATTCCCTAATAGTATTAATAGATTAATAGTTCCTTATTATTCTTTTATAGGATTTTCACCTCCAAAAGGTCGTTATTTTGACAAGCTGGTCTAAGTGTCATAGTTAGGTATCAATATGTCATAGTATCCCAATTACTCGTTGCTAATCTGAAACGTAAAAAAGTCCCAATAAACTTTAATAGTAGGAAGTCAGAAATAGGAAGTCATACCCGGAAAAATAGGAAGTCAATGTCTCATAACGGATAGGAAGTCAATCTGAAGTCAAACTCAGCTTCAAAATGCCATTCGTGGGCTTGGTTATGGGATTTCTTATAACGTTACGGAGTATGACTTATATGCATATTAGGAACCGGATCATGAGCTGTTCAATTCCAGATAATTACACCCAGTAAAAAAGGACCATCCTTCTGGACAGTCCTAAGTGATTATTTATCCTGGTAATGTGTTCTGCATTGTGCAATCTCAAGTCCTGCATCTGAGATACAGAATACAAGTCTGTTCTTTTCGTCTATGTGTACGCTCCAAAATCCGCTAAGATCTCCCTTAAGTGGTTCCGGTTTTCCTTTGCATTTATATCCGTTACGGTCAATGTCTTTTAACAGGCTATTGATTTTCTTTAGCGTTTTCTTGTCCTGAGTCTGCCAGTATAAATAATCGTCCCATGCATCATCAGACCATATCTTTTTCATTTGGTCACCTCAATGATGTCATGCTCTTTTCCTTTACCTTCGCGCAACTGTTTAACGGATCTCCTGAGTACCTTCATGTTTTCGTCACTGTAGAAATGGTCTGCCTTGACTTCAAAAGGCAGCTTCTGTTCACGTATAACGCTTTTGACAAACATATTGATAGCTACTGTAACGTTAAGCCCTGTCTCTTTACAGAAATTCTCAAACAGCTTCTTGTCTTCGTCATTTACTCTTACACTGATTGTAGATTGTGCCATAACTGCTATCTCCTTTCATGTATATATTATATATCGGCTTGTAAGTAAATAGCAATACAGTGTATTACAATATGTTTTCAACATCCTGTTATAAATGCCTCTGAGCATATACCCATACGCTTATATTTTGACCGCTGCCCGTGTTTTATTTCCGTTAACGGACAAATTATCGTTTTAAACCTAAAGTGCCTAGAATCGCCTTTAAATGAGTTTTAAGGGCATATATAAAATACATCAATCTTTTTGATTAAATAAAATCAATATACGCCTGCTGCCTGATTATAGTTCCTGATCAGTAAGGGTATGGCTGTCCGATACCGGGGCAGGGGATGTATGACTTTCGACTTGATATGAGGCAGGAAGTTTTAAAGATGACTTATACAAGACTTATATAAGTCATTATTCCGTAACGCCTTATTATTACTGCGTTAACAGTTATGATGTTTTAGATATTTAAAGGCAGTCAAAAAGGGCATATCTACTTGAGATATACCCTTATGACTTATATAAGACTTATATAACTTATCTGTACGGGTTCTTAGCCTTTGTGCCGTTAAGCATATCGAAATAATCTGCCCTCTGGCTCTTGTCTATCGTACCAAGTTTAACGAGCTGTTCAATGTATGCCTTCGTCTCGTCCTTGGTATTTCTTCCGTTACCGTTTGTGTCAGTCTCCTTATACATCTGCAACCATGTATTATCCGGTACGCCCAGGCTCTGTGCCTTCTGATAGCCCTTGGAATCGTGAAGATTATAGGTCTTGCCGCCAACGTTCACCGACCATGAGCCTGCATCCGGTAAATCATAGTTAGCACTGGGGAGACTGTTGCCAGGGTCAAGAGGATCATATGTCTTTCCTGCCTTTGCTTCTTCACGCATGGCCTGTTTAGCTTTAAGCTTCGCATCCATTGTGGCATTACCTGTGGGATTATCAAGCTTTATATCTGCCTTGCTTCCAGTATAAGAGCCAGTCTTATTATCCGTTACGGTCTGACTCTGTGTTGCTCCCTGCTCTGGCTTCTTGGCTTTCCATGTACCATCTTCAAGAGTGGGAATCTTTGTCTTGTCCTTTGGATAATAGTCCTTGATAAGGGCCGCTGCGTCCTTTTCGCTTACATGGTTAGCGTTAAGGTAATCAATAAATTCTCCCTGCGCTATGGACTGATTACCGTTAGCGTCAAGCTTCTTATAGGTCTCTGCAAACTGTTCCACGCTAAGATCCGGATTACCTTCCAGGGCGTCATAGTATGCCTTCTGTGGTGCTGAATATCCAAGTCCTATATCCTTGAGCTGCTGTGCCGCGTCTGCTTTCTTCTGGGCACCTTCTGTATCACCGCTTTCAATACTTTCCTGTATCTCGGCTGCAGCCGCACTGTTCGACCTTACGCCTGCTGCCTTGGCTGCACTGTCACCTATAACGGAATCAATGACAGCTCCTGCACCGCCTTCCTTGTATGCATCAATAAGCGCCTGATTGGACTTACTGGGGGCTTTAAGTCCCATCTCGTTAAGTGAATAAGCCTTTGCGAATCCCTTAAGTTTGTTATAGGCTTCCGTCTTGGTATCTCCGTCCAGTTCCGCATATCCTTCGGAATCCATGAAGTTCTCAGCCAGTTCATGCTTAAGGCTTCCCGTGGTCTTCTGGTACTGTGTCCACTCTTTATCGGTCATCTTATGGTCATCAACCTTTGACTCTTTACTGTCGGTCATTCCAAAATTAAGCACCTTAGGATCCTTGACCTCGCTATACAGGCTCCTTAATTCTTCGTCTACACGGTCATGCTGATCGGTGGTAGTGTCTAACGGATTAAGGAAATTATTGGCGAATCTTCCAAGGGCCCCGTTACCGTAATCCTGTACCTTTACCTCGTTACCCCATGAATCAATCTGAGGCTCATTGGTAAGGAATCCGCCTATCTTGGAAAGTGTCTCGTTATCGCTTCCCTCAAGCTTCTCACCTGCTTCCTGCAGGAATGGAATCTTTGTCTTGAGGTAACGTCCCTGCTGATCAAATGCTCTGCTGAACGTTCCCTGCTTGTCGGTGTAGGATGTCCGTTTTGTATCATCAATGGTCTTTTCTGCCTTTGCTCCAAGTGTAGGAAGCATCTGGCTTACGTAGTTTCCTGCTATCTTGGTTCCTACCTGTGCTGCCATATCAACCGGATCTTCTGAATACCTTGCCGCTGACATTATGTCGCTGATACCCTTAAGCAGCGTCATGTCCGTAACGGTGTTTCCGATAGTTGCAAGGCCTGTGAATATTGTGTCTACTGCTCCTGCTCCGTCACCGTCCTTGTTATTCCTCATTGTCTCGTACATCACCGCGCCTTCAAGCAGCGGAATGGCTGAGGGCGCAAACTGCGATATATCAATATAGTTGTCACCTACATGCATTGTAAGGCGCTTAATGCCGCGCTTCTCGTTAAACTTGTTTTCTTCCTCGTCTCCGTTACCGATAGTGATTATCCCTTCATGTGCAAGCAGGGCACCGAATCCTACCATTCCCGTACCTGTAAGGGCCTTTGAAAGCTTATCTATGTATTCAGTTCCCTTCATGGTCCCTTTTTTCAGCTTCATGGTATCTGCAGCAACGTTAAGGAATTCTGCAGGGGAATACTCCCATCCCTGTGCAAGGATGTTGGACGGAGTCTTTACGAATGGCATTGAGGCATTTGCCACGTTACCAAGGGTCCTCATGCCTGCCTTGTCACTGTCTCTTAGGTTCTTAACGCCCTGACTCCACCAATTTGCAAAGGCGTTGGACTGGTGGAAAGTTGCCTCATTCGCCTGCTTAAGAGCATATTCCCTAGCCTGTGCAAGCAGTTCCTTACTTGCATCATCAGTGGCGTTAAATATGCCAGAATCGGCTCCGTTCGCCTTAAGGAATCCTGCTAAGGATGTCTGATACTTGGCTTTACCAAACAATGTGTCCTCAGCGTCAAGAAGATACTCATTAGCTCCTGTAAGCTTGTTAAGGACTTTTCCAAGACCTTTGTCCTTCCATACGTCCCCGGCGTTCTCAAGACTTCGCTCAACATTAATGTATTTGTTTCCTGCCTGCTTAAACTGTCTGTAGGCGTTACTGTCGAAATCATCACCTGCAAGCTTTATAAGGCTTCTGTCTGCACTATCCAGGGCGTTAAGGATTGACTTGGTACGTCCGCCATCCAGTCCGCCACTTGCTTTAGTAGCGCGGTCAGCTGCTGCCTCGATAACTGCACTAAGGTTATTCTTTAAGCCTGTAAGGATGTTGTTCTGTGTATTGCCTGCCATGTTCCTTATGTGCGTCAAAGGCGCTGAAAGCATTGAGAAGTAACGCCAAGCGTCCACCTTATCTCTGAAACTCTTACCGTCTGCAAGGTCATTGGCAAGTAAGGTATAAGCGTCCTGTTCAAGCTTGTAATACTGTTTGCTGTTAATGCCGTACTTCTCAGCTTCGTCAAATATATCAAGGACCTTATCAAGAGTCTCAGGCTTTACGCCAAATGCTCCCATTGAGAACATGTCTATCTGCTTTGCTATATCACCTGCATACTTGCTGTTAATGAGCGCATCAATCTCCGTAGCGCTAAGATCACTAAGGGTGTTCCTCAGCTCCTTGTTATTTGTATTCTTGCTGATTTCATCCAGTGCGTTTATTACCTGGCTCCTTAAGCTCTCCTTTGCCGCTTCGTCCGTTCCGGTCATTATGGCGTCTGTATCAATGTCCTTAAGTCTTCCTGCAAGCTGTTTGGATACTTCGTCAATGCTTCCGGAAAGCTTGGGATTATT
>NZ_JNLQ01000001.1:300000-430542 GCF_000703165.1 Butyrivibrio sp. AE3004 | reverse complement strand
AGACATTTGTTGGACAGCATGTGATAAAAATATGACAGATTGAGTACTAATCTGTTTCTATATTAAACAGATAACAAAAGCAAAAGTTGCTAATATCTATTATGGGAGGATAATTATGAAGACCAGGATCATTTCTTTATTGCTATCAACAGCATTAACAGTATCAGTCATTGCAGGGTGCGGAAATACCGGTACAGGAGATACCACTGCAAATAACACCACTACAGAAACTACTGCAGACGCTGCAGAAAACGGTGAACAAGTAGCAGATAAAACTGAAAGCACCGAAAATACTGACAGCGCAGAAAATACTGACAATACAGACAACTCTGAATCTGTCGATGACCAGGCAAAAGCCACAGGCTCCGACGAAAAATCTTTACCAACTACTTTTGAAGAGTTAATAAGCTCTCTCCACGCTGGACAGTCCTACCGCTTATGCTCCTATCTGTGAAGGCGAAGACGCCACTTCTTGTAACAAGCTATATTTTTGATGATCTTGAAGGTCATATGGCTACTTACGAAGCTACTTATTTTTTATAAAAAGGGCGATTCCATTGAAAAAGTTACTACTGTTCAAAGCGGTGTTACAGCTTACCCTATCGCCTCTTGCAGATGACCAATAGGTCTTATCCCTTTCCATGCGCAATTCTGTAACAAAGGGATATGTAAGCAAAGAAAACCGGCAAATTTCGTTATTTACAGATGAGCAAATATTGATTATTTAAGCGCCGATGATGGAAATTATCATAACTATAAGGAAGGAACCGGCACGATATACCCTCAGATTTCTTCCTTATATGACGAGGGCTGAGTGAGGAATATCTTAATTCGAAAATATTGAGTTTTCGAAAAGGCAGGTGTATCAGGCCGATGGTACTCCAAACCTTTCAGGAGCTGTATACGCAGCGTATAACGAGGATGAGCAGTATACCGTTTTAAAACTACTATATATTTAATAGTGAAAACTTCAGGCTCTACAGAAACAAGCGACGGGCCATTTCCGGTATTCCCCTTCACCTATGGAGCTTAATGGTGATGGTATCGTATTCCACTTCGCATCAGCTGATGATACAACTGAAGCAAAATACAGCTGGGATAGCGGTGCCTATCCGATGATAACCTTTACCGGAGATAATAAACCGGAAACCGAAAAAATATATATTTCATGGCCTTGGTAACGAAGATTCCGAAACTTCGATGCTGCCAAATATTTATGACAACGACAACAACCTGTATATGCAGGTCAAAAGTTTTGACGGAGACATCCCTTACAGGCAACCTTTACCGCAAAGAAAGAATCAAGGCAGAATATGTTGATAATTGCTAAAAGAAAGCGACATCATCTACTCTATAAACGGAACACCCTTTACTGTAATTTCTTTTGGAAGATGTCAACAAAGAGATCCAATACGGAACTGATGAAGATTCAAAAAAGGACGTTATTGGCAGACACGATTTTGAATGGTTTCCTTGTAAAAAGCGCCGATGACGACTCATATTACGCTCTTGAGAAAGAAGAGTATGCCCTGGAATACAATGTTGTTAATATGTTGAACGAAGGTGATATAAGAAAACTTATTGAAGAAATGGTAACCCTTCAAGATCAAAGAAAATTGCGAAATAATCCTTCAAAAAATTTGTTAAAGATGGAGAAAACTTTAATCTTGAACAGGAATACCTTGTTGGAAGAGAATTCAAAGGTCCTGACTATCCCGAATGGTCAGAAGATGCTACTGAATTACTATCTAGCCAAAAGATATGTTTGCCGCAATCGGAGTAATTGACAATGAGCTGTTTACTATCGTTCAGGAATATGAACCTTAATAATTTTGTGTTCAGTTTTCCTTCTAAAACTTCATTAGGCAGTAAATGCCACTAAGCCCTCCCCTTGAGGGGGAGGGTGCCCCGTAGGGGGCAGGTGAGGCGGACTGTAATGCTTATTTTGAAGGTGCAACTGAATGTAAAATGGGATGATACCGATAGTGGCAGTTAAATTTGTGATAACTAGGCTAAAAGTAAAAATCAAACTATCCGCTATATAAGTAGTTGATGATCGAAGTTCTGCCTATATCCTGTGAAATGCATATATAGGGCAGTTTATTTTATGCCAAGTATTCTGCCTATATTCCCAATATTGTTGATATAGGCGGATTCAGCTGTAATAATCTTGAGGCTATTTTGTGTAACGCTAACCACGATACGCTTTAACTCATAGATACCGTAATTAAGCTGCATGCCGTAATTATTTACCTGCCCACAGGTAAGAGTAAACTCATCAGCACCAACTCTTGAATCTGGCACTCTCTCCCATAAGGAGCGGATAATTAATATCACCATGCCCTGCAGGAAAACCAAATTGCCACAGGGATATTAATATCTGACAGGAACTGCCTGGAAATCATGTCTGCAATTGATTCAAACTTCCCACCACGGTTTCTACCAAGGTAGTCCACCAGATCTTCCGGAAGTTCTGTCCATTCACCAAAAAACAATTGCCCGAAGCACCGTCGAGAACACCTGCATGCTTCAATATGGTAAGGTACCTATGTATATGCTGCAGATCCTCACCAATATCCTCAAAGAAAAGAATATATGGTTTTCCCGTCTTTGTGCAGTCATAAGCTGAATTTATCACAGCTGTAAAAGTGGACAGATT
This sequence comes from Butyrivibrio sp. AE3004, assembly GCF_000703165.1. Classification (NCBI taxonomy): domain Bacteria; kingdom Bacillati; phylum Bacillota; class Clostridia; order Lachnospirales; family Lachnospiraceae; genus Butyrivibrio; species Butyrivibrio sp. AE3004. Next base: position 427,883 of record NZ_JNLQ01000001.1, on the reverse strand, counting down.
TCCTCCTATAAGTATCCCTTCTGCCTCTCCTTCCTTTCCCACTCCGGAGCCTGTACATGTATATGACGGCATTTTCCCTTTTAATATCTTTTCGTCAGCTTCCACGCAATCCTCAGGAAGGCCGTTAAATGTTCCGCTCATGCAGCCAAGTATTGACGGAAGGCCGTTATAAGTCCATGCAGAATGGTAAACTGTTATATCGCTGTAACCAATTATAAGCTTTTCTGATGAGCTGATAATATCCTTCGGCAGAGCATCTGCAACTTCAGAAGCACCATACCCTCCACGAACACAAAAGATTGCTTTTATATCCGGATCTTCAAGTGCCCATTCCAGGTCTTCCAGAATATCATCCATTGTACGCATATCATCACATACATGTTTTCCTTTCTATAGGTTCAAATCCCCAGTCCTTAAGCCCTTTTTATGGTTGAATCTGTCTGCTCCCTGCTTGGAAGTGAAGAAGGAGATATTACAGCTATTTTATCTCCCTCCGATAAAAACATATTACTATGATTTCCGGTGTATTCCTTGTACTCCACCTGTGTTTTTGTATCTTCGCCTTCCGTTATAAATTTTTCCTCTATTGGACTTTTGGGCTGCGTTTGCTTTGAACAGGAAACCACTGCAAGAACCAGCGCACAGATAGGTATCAGTACAAAACCTCTTTTAGTTTTTCCTTAACATTACAAATCCCCTTTCGCTGTAGCATTCACACTATCTTACCTCACGGCATTATAGCAGCGGTATCTGCTTCGTGAAACAACCTATCTATATCTTCTTCCAAATAATTACCTTTCTTTGAAATCTGATAACGGATTCTATCATCCGGAAATGCCTTCCTCACGCATAGATACAATGAAATCTATAGTTGCATTGTCCATAACTTCTCTAGTTACTTGTTTAGTTACCTCATCCGTAAGTTCTATATCATGCAGCCTTTGTCTATCTCATTCTTTCATAAAAATCTTGGTTACCTCCCGCATTTTTCTTAACGGAATTGATTATATCATCCAACTTTCCCACTACTCCATGAAGCTTTTCAGGTTTCTCACCTGTTTAGTTCCGCTCCATTTGGACTATAACTTTGTACATCGACTATCAATATATTTTTTTAGTGAATAACAATTCTTAATCACGCCATGCTCTGCATTGTTGAACGGAACCAGACTAATCTATTCCATTATCATATCAATTTGAAAGAATTCCCATTATTTCATCAACACTAACAGCGGACTCATAGTAATCCCTAAACATCTCTGACTCCCAAAGTAATGGATTATTGTCTAATACTTGGCCATCTATGTCACATGCCTTTATACCTTGTATTACATCTGAACTATCACTTTCATTTTTCAAACGCACCCAACAATCATTCCAATTAGCATCTGCATATGCTTCGTCATAATTATTACCTACAGGATATGGGTACCAGACATTCTCTGTATCATCTATTCTTCCATTGCCATTTTCATCTATATATGAAGCTGATAGCCATGTTACCCATTTAAAATCATTTTGCTCAATGCTAATTATATACTCACAAGGATGCCCCACCGAACTATGACCATCCAGCATCATATTCCCCTTATTAATATAACCTACTCCTTCAATCCCACCATTTAATGATGGTAATTGCAAATCAATTAATTCGTTCCTCTCTGAAATTGAATAAATGACTTTCTCCCCCATAGGCAGCCCAACAAATAATTCCGGAACACCATCATCATTTATATATATCAGAGAATAACAGTGCCACTCGAAAGGAATGTTTTCGTTTTCACTATAATAATCCGCCCAACTCTTTTCATTTTCCTCCACAATTTGTTTATAATTTTTCTTCCATCCCATCTGTTCATAGCGCATCTGCAAATCATCTGAATCCAATTTGCCATCGTCGTCATCAGAAATCTCTATCTCATATATTTTTGAACTATCCTCGTTCTCTGAAGACAAATCGCTAATATCTTCATCAACAGGAACTGATTCTACACTCTCAGAAACTGCTTTTTTACTACATCCGGCAGTAAGACATAAGAAAAACATGCTATATGCAAATATTATTGACGCCCATATTTTCATTATCTAAGTTCTCCCGAGTACTTTACATATGCATCCGAATATCCTGATGCCCTAACCCTTTTCAAAAGTTCATTAGCATCAGACTCATATAAACATTTTCCAGCAGCCACACAATAATATGTATCCGAATTTAGATTGTCCCATTTAGAAGAAACCACAATGCAGGAGTCAAAACCAATAGATAGCAGCTCATTCATAACCACTTGTGCTTTTTCAATATCATTGAATGCAGCAACATAGACACCATAAAAAGGAAAATCTTCACCAGTAGACAATGATAATTCATTCGATGATTCAGAATATATTTTTATGGGTAAAATGTTATCAGCGCTATACTCCTCTAGATAATACGCTCCAGGAACTAGTTCATCTGGTTCTGTGTATGAAACATCCTCTCCCTTTTCAATCTTTTCATTTAAATCCTCATTTAGCAGCTCCTCATATTCAAGCATCTCACCTTTTAGCACAGCTCTGGTGATACCTCCATATCCCATATGTCCAAAACATAAAAGCACACCATTTTCTCCCGGATCTGATTCAAGATAGGTATGCCCGAGTGGAAGACTGTTCTCTACCACTTTTAATGCTCCATCCCTATATGTATACACTACGCCGTGATATGACGCCTCATCATGTCCATATCTGATAAAGAGCTCGGGAATGCCATCCTTGTCTATATCATATAAACAATAGCCATCAATGGTTTCCATGTTGTACTCGTAGTCATCAGGTGCCCCCGCAAGATATTTCTGATATTCATTCTCAATTATGCTAATGTAACTGATTTTAAACTCTGAACTATCATTACTGCTAACAAGTTCCTGCTCCACGGCTACACCTTTACCGAAATCTTCTGACTTGCTTTCATCCTCACTCTGTTTGGAAGTAGACTGTTCTACCGGTGCTGCATCGGCATCATTTTCATTCACAACAGAATTCTCTGTTACTACAGAATCCTTTATATTCCCATCTGCCATAGAATCCTTAATGTTTTCTTCTGTCATAAGAGCAGTATCATCCTGCGTCAGCACTGCCTTATTTGCATTTCTCCTGCTCCCACTTACTATCACTGCCAAAATAAGGGCTATTAACAGGGCAGTACCTATTCCTATGGCTATTATCATTTTTGATTGAATCTGATTCTGAACCCTTTGAGAACCTTGCATAGAATTTAAGTCGGGTATAGGATTTGTTCCCATACCGGCAGAGTATTGTCCCATTTGAGTGTTAGCCGTTTTTTCATCAGATGCATTTGGCCACACCCGAGTTTTAGGCTTTAGCTCTTTTCCGCACTTAGTACAAAATTTTGAATTGTCACTGATTTCTTTTCCGCAGTAAATACATTGCATATTTTTCTATCCTTTCTGAGGATATACCTACTATTTCTGTATCATCTGCACATTCACATCCACCCGTCATAAGACACCGCCAATTTTGGCTTCGCTTGAGTATTGCCAGAAATTTATTTCATAGGGTGTCTGCGGAAGTTCTTAAATAGTCTGTTCATAAAATACCATCTGAATTCTTAAGATAATCTCCGCTATGCTCAACAATCAAGATCATACTCTATCAACGAAACGCAACTATCAACCGTCGAAATATATTCATTGCCATATACATCTATTTATTTGAATGCATCTCTGGTGAATAATCCTTTTACTGTCATGCTTTTTTCATTATTGTAAGACAATGGTTCTTCATCAGATGATGGTTCACTATTAGATAAATCACCAACGTCTGAAGACTTATTTTTTTTCGGAAAACTTCACCCTGAGAATCCTCAGTACCGACTCGTCAATCCTCTTCTCTGTGATTCTTCCATCCATAACTGCGGTAAGAACAGCCTTATAAGACGAGTTCAGATCACCACCCATCAAGAGCATGTCACAGCCCGCCTCCAATGCAAGCACTGATGACTCCCCTGCTGTATAATGATCACTTATTGCACCCATCCCCAAAGAATCAGTAATTATGATTCCTTCATATCCCATCTCTTTTCTGAGTAGATCTGTCACAATTTCAGAACTGAGAGTAGATGGCGTATTGTTTCCTAATACTTCAGGAAGTGATATATGCGCAACCATCACAAAATCAGCATATCCGTTTATGCCAGCAGAGAATGGGATTAGCTCACACTCATCAAGTTCCTCCATGGTTTTATAAGAATAAGCATACCCTTCATGGGAATCCTCCTTAGTATCTCCATGTCCAGGAAAATGCTTGTAGCAGGAAAAAATACCCGCATCGTGCAAACCCTCGGCATAGGTTTTCGCCATAACCGATACCTCTTTCGGATCTGAACTGAAAGCCCTGTCACCTATTACAGTATTTTCCTTATTGGTAAGAATATCCGCATCCGGAGCAAAATCAGTATTAAATCCCAGATCAGCAAGGTAATTTCCGATATATGAAGCCGACTCCTTCACGCTTTCTGCACCACTAGCAGCTACTTCATACATTGTGTCTATTTTTTTTACTCCGAAAGCCGGATTACTTCCTACACGCAGAACCCTTCCACCTTCCTCATCGAGTCCTAGAAAAATTGGAATTCCAGTGCTTTTAGTCACATAATCCTGAGTATCATTCAGCATTTCTTTTGTCTGAACGGGATTCTTAAGATTCCCTGCCATATATATAAGTCCACCAACAGGAATTTCATCATATTTTTCCTTTGAAGTCTCTCCAAAAACAGTAACCTCCTGATAGCCAGTCAACCCCTCCGGGGTTACAAAAAAAAGCTGTGCAACCTTCTGTTTTAAGGACATAGACGCAAGTACTTCTTCAGGATTCCTGGTGTAGGATATATCTAATCCATTATCGCTTTCATCAATGATTTCTAAAGACTTATCTTCATCTCGTTTCTCAAATGAAGCCACATCATCGTTGTCTAAACTATCTTCAGCTACAACACTATCAACTTCTGGTAATGACGTACCACTAACGGTAACATCTTCAGCTTCCACTCTGCTATCACCATCATCCACGCTCTCATCAAGTTCACTTCCAACAGGTTCGAATAAGGCATCCTTACTTAAATCATTATTATCTGGCACTTCCGCACAACCTGACAATAAAAGTGTAGTAATACAAAGCATACAGATACATATCTGCCAAAACCGAAACTTTTCAATTTCCATTACTCTATTATTGTTTAATCTCAAGAAATTTCTCCCAATTTTGCGTAACCTTTGACGGATTGGAAAATCCACAAATTATATACTCATCAACACCATATGAATTTGAACCAAAATCTTCCATAGATATCTTATTCATGCTGTTGGAGCAGATTCTATTAATCATTCCCCTTTTTGGATGAGTTTACCTTTGATCACAGCCTCTCAATCATCATATTCACAAATATATCCAATCCTTCCTGAATACGATGGTACAATCTCGAGTACATCGGAAGGAATATCATTTAGAAAATAATTGAAAGTATTGTTTTCCTTACCCTTGATACGAATCAAGTCTATATACTGCTCGATATAAACATTGCCATTGCTATCGGTTGATCCAAAGCCTGGTTCACCACTCAGCCACATATTCTGATAAATCGGGTTCCCATTATCACCATTCAGAATATCCCTCCCCATCTTGTTATCCTGTTTTATCCAGTGATATTCGAGAGCTTTCTGGCCGTCATTCTCATTGGAATCACGCCTTGCTCCAATATAGTAGAGAAGCTCGTCGCGGTTTTCTCTCTTTATCTGATCGATGATATAATTGTACTCCTCTATGGAATTGATATTTACCAGATATCCACCTTTGCTGACACATTCATAATATGCCTCAACCCATGACATATCCTGACAGACTATCTCATATCTGTGTATTGCCAATTCCATCTTTTTCTCTTCTTCCTGTGCTTTCTTTTCCTTTTCCTCTTCCTCTTTCTGCCTATCCAGTTCTTCCTGAGCAATGGCTTCTTCTTTTTCTTCTGTCAAAACATCTACAGCCTCGGTAATCACATCTTCTGCTACAGCATCCGCTTCGCCACCTGGGACGCCCCCTTCAAATTGCTCCGATACACCTCTGGAATCTCCTTCAGCTTCCATATAAGACATATCCTGAGTTTCAGCAGGAGTCCTCGACCCTGACATATTCACCACAAGGATTACTCCAAGAATCACAATAGCTGCAGCCAAAGCACCTATAATTGCCACATATAGCAGTTTCTTATTTTTGCTATTATCTGTAGATGGTAAAGGAGATGCTGCATAAGCAGGAGAAGTACCTGCACCAGCCTCCGGAACGTATGATGTTGATTCATTTACGACAGTATTTACTGTATTTATGCTGTATAACTTAGCCTCGAGCTCACCCATGGTCTTGATGCGTTTTTCAGCAAATACCTCCAGTCCTTCCATAAGGGCAGCTTCTTGTGATGAACTGATCTGTATTCCATAAGAAGATGGCTTTTTGATATCATCCTGCCTCATTCTCTCCATTGATTCCGGTGGTTTTTCACCGGTAATACAGCGATAGATGGTTGCGCATAGCGCATAGACATCCGTCCAAGGTCCCTGCTTTCCCCTTGATCTGTACTGTTCCTCCGGGGCGAATCCGGGCTTTAGAAGAACTGACATACTCCTCTCATCACCTGCGCTAAAATCCCTTGCAGCTCCAAAATCAATGAGCTTAACAGCACCATCATCCTGAATCATAATATTATCTGGGCTGATATCTCTGTGAACTATCTGAGCCTCGTGAACCCGTGCAAGTGACTGGATTACAGGCAGCATCATAGAGAGTGTCTCCTGCACATGAATTCTCCCACCTCTGTTCTTTAGGTAGTTTTTCAGTGTCTCACCCTCAACATATTCCATTACAATATATGCAGTATTATTCTCCTGGAAAAAATCCCTGACATGAACAATGCCAGGAAGATTTGAAAACTTTGCAAGGCTTCTCGCCTCTCTTACAAAACTGTCCTTCCACTTCTCAAACTGAGAGTTGTCTTTGGATGCGTAATTAGTGACAGCACTGGTAACAGCAGATTCTCTGGTAACAAATCCGTTCGGATAGAATTCTTTGATAGCTATACGTATCTCAAGATTCAGATCAAGTCCTATATAAGTTATTCCAAAGCCACCTTCGCCAATTACATTTCCTACAAGATATTTTCCCTGTAAAATAGTAAAAGGCTTTAGAGCGTGTGTGGATTCTTTTTCACCTGATTCACGATTATGGCCGCAATTGCTGCAGAAGGTGTCATCCTTCCCCATTTCGCGCATACAGTTTGGACAGATATTGCTGATATCCATAAAATAACCTACTTTCTGCTACTCTCTACTTCCTTGATCATATTTCTGTTAGCTTTCTCATAATCATTGAAAATATATTCCTGCATCGAGTCAAATTCCTCCGGTGTGTACTCAGGTCTGTACCAGGATTTTGAATTAAAATATTCCTGTAGATCTTCGCTGTTAAACGTCCTGCCATGTCTGGCATAGATTTCGTTCCTCGCAAGGCGCAGTTCCTCATCTGTCATAGACTCAAATAAAGACTTGGGATAAATCCTTGAATCTGCCTCATACAGAATATACTCATCCTCAATGGAGCTGATTTCCTCTGCTGCTTCATCGCTTTCATCATAGAACTCATCGGATACTTCTTCTGTTTCAGTGGCAACTTCTTCAGTTACTTCCGAGTTCTGCTGGGCTACTTCTTCAGTTACAGGATTATCTTCCTGCATCACCTCAGCGGTTGCTTTATCAGTTTCTTCAGCAGCTTCTTCTGATACTACATCATCTGATGTTTCTACAGTCTGCTCCTTAACCGGCTCCGCCTGCATATCAGAATAATCGGGGGCATTATCACGGCTTGCATAGTTCATATCGTCGCTGTCTGAACCGGAACCGTTTTTCATATTACTGAAAACAATAAATCCGATAAGTGCAACTATAGCTACACCAAGTGCAGCTATAACGCCTATCAGGACACCATTACTGCCTTTTATTCCATTCGCCGGTTTTACGGAAGATTCATAGTTCTGCATATTATTCCCAGACAAGGGACGCATAACCGAATCATCACCGTACTGCGTATTTGCAGAATTATTGAATGCCACTTCACTCCGGGCATCCGGAATGGTTCCCAATTCATTTCCGGATGCTGAATATGATGTCCTACCATACATTTTTGCTTCCAACTCTCCCATGGACTGTATTCGATTCTCCGCAAAGACTTCAAGCCCCGCCATAAGCGCAGCTTCCTGCGAAGCGCTTATCCGAATTCCATAGGAAGATGGCTTTCTAATCGTATCCGCACGCATCCTCTCCATGGATTCCGGAGGTTTCTCTCCCGTAATACATCTGTAGATTGTTGCACAAAGAGCATATACATCAGTCCAGGGCCCCTGATTGCCCTTAGATCTGTACTGCTCCTCAGGAGCAAATCCGGGTTTTAATAAAACAGACAAACTCTTCTCGTCTGCTCCTCCGAAGTCTCTTGCAGCTCCGAAATCTATAAGCCGGATATTACCGTGGTCATCAACCATAATATTATCCGGACTGATATCCCTGTGGATTATATGCGCCTCATGCACTCTGGCAAGCGATTGTATCACCGGCAGCATCATAGACATCGTCGCATCCACAGACATCTTTCCACCGCATTTTTTCAGATGTTCCTTCAGAGTCTCTCCGGAGATGAAATCCATGGTGATATATGCAGTATTATTTTCCTGAAAATAGTCCCTGACATGTACTATTCCGGGAAGATCAGAAAACTTGGCAAGACTTCTAGCTTCACGAACAAAGCTGTCTTTCCATTTTTCATACTGGCTGTGATCAGCGGTTGTATAATTGGTAACGGTACTCCTGATATCAGCCTCTCTGGTAACAAATCCGTTCGGGTAGAATTCTTTTATAGCTATCCTGATCTCAAGATTTAAGTCAAAGCCGATATAGCTTATACCAAAGCCGCCCTCACCCAATACATTTCCGACAAGGTATTTACCCTGGAGGATAGTGAAAGGCTTTAGTACATGCGGTGACCTTGCCTCTTCAGAGCCTTTCTGATAGCCACAGTACTGGCAGAATTTATCCCCCGGTTTTAATTCTCTCATGCAGTTGGGACACAGATTTTGTATATCCATATATCCCCTTATCCGACAACACACTCCACTCTACCCAAATAGGTAACGCATTGTGTTTATCTTTTAAAACAATCAGATTTGCTGATTACCAGGTTACTCTGTACTCATAGGAACCCAGGATCAACGTATCTCCACTCACAAGTGCAAATTCGCCTGTTATCGGTACGCCATTTACAAATGTACCATTTGTTGTTCCTTCATCCTTTATGTAAACACGGTTATTCTTCACGAACATAGTGCAATGAAGTCCTGAAAGAGCAGAATCATTTGTGATCGCAAGTTTAGATTTGGATGCACTTCGTCCTATCGTATACTTGTCGCTCATATCGAATTTCAGTATACCGTTATCACCTACTTCCTTACCCATCCTGGTAAGAGTGATGTGATAAACCTTGCCTGCCGGCTTAGTGTCAAACCCCACAGTAGGAGTAGCATGAGAATCCTCAAACGGCATGGTCACTCCATTTAAATCCGAAACGCCTCCCGTAACTCCTATATCATCTACTCCACCAATTGTATTTCCGAGGTTATTGTCTCCACCTTTATTATCGGTCTGATACTCGGTCGCACTATCTCTCGTCTTAAGAAAGATAATAACTCCAATTAATATGATAAGAATAATTATGGCAGCAAGAACGATATAAAAGAGTATAGGTTTCATCCCAAAGATGAGTTTCTCTTCAGGCTCCACCACCATATGCGCAACAGGCTCTACCACCTGCTCCTCAACTATCTCCGGTTCAGGTTCAGGTTCGGGTTCAGGCTCGGGCTCGGGTGCCAACTCTTCCTGGATCTCTTTGATTCTCTTGACATCACTCTCCGCAACATTTATTACATCCTCTGCATTTCCCTCTGCTGTCTTGACTGTAATCTTTAGTTCATGAGCCTTTTCCGTTGTATCCAGTTCTCTTATATCCTCTGTAAAAACTAATGAATTATTTAGTTTATTAACAATCTGTTCTCCTATTAGAGCAAGATCTGATCCTGCGAAATCTGGGGTATAATAGTGTACTCCACCCGAAGAAATCCTCGCAAAACTTCCCAGAATCTTGGCCATCTCCTGATCACCTTTTTTGTCCTTATTTTTAGGCATTGCGACAGTAAATACAGGTATATGACTGTCGGTAACTGCCTTTGTTGCTTCTTCCCTGGTTATGCCCGTTGCCTGATCATCAGCACCATCCGAGAAAATGACAAGGCATCTTTTTACTCCAACAGCATCTATGGTTTTTAGTTCCTTAATTTCTTCCACTATGGCGTAGTAAAGATTGGTATCCTCCCTAGTAACACTAATTCCGGATACCTTATCAGAAATCTCAAGAGCATCTGTCAGATAATCCGACCTTATGATGTCATTGCCCATGGCGGTAATAGTAATATTATCCTCAGGTCTTTTGGCTGACGCGATATGTTTTATGATTTCTTTAGCAGTATCAATCCTGTCCTGACTCATAGATCCCGATACATCTATGAGACATTTATATGTGACCTTCACAGGACTGTCAGAAAACTTCTGGATATTTGGTGTACTGAGTTCCTTGGAACCGAACATCACCTTGGTATTGTCACCGGATACCCAAGAAGAATCGCTCTGATTCTGATTGACATATATTTTTATCTCTTCATCACTCACAGTGTATCTGTCGATATGAATTTCAGGTACCGATTCATTTTCAGCGGCATGGACCTCTGTATTCGAAAAAAACAGAAGCATACACAATACACTTAGCCAGATAATGTTTTTTCTCAAAGTTTTCTTCATCTTACACTCACCACCTTTATTATTTTTAGGTAAAAATCAGGCACTATATATAACAGCAACAGCTGAATTGTTGTCACATCCTTCTTTTGCATTCTGCTCATGTATCAGCAGCATACGCTTAATCCAGTCCTCTGCAGATTCTGCGACCTTCAGGGTCTTTTGCATATCTTCTTCCAACACATATTCCCAAAATCCGTCACTGCATAACAGGAATGCATGCTCAGCTCCCGCAAGCTCCACTATGGGCGAGACATCAATACTTATTGTCCCCTCCCTGCCAAGAGCCTTCAGTAGTCTGTTCCTGTCGACATGTCCCCGAATCTCTTCCTGAGTTATTTCTCCGCGAAGAACTGCCATCTGAGATACGCTGTGGTCAAAAGTGCAAAATTCAAGTTTTCTATTCACAAAATGATATAATCTAGAATCCCCTATATGTGCCCACATGGCGGTCTTAGGATCCATTACCATGACGACGAGAGTAGTTTTCATCTCACATTCTCTCATCTGCATACCCATAACCTTCTGATTAGCCTTTTGGAACCAGATATTAAATTCCTCCGGTTCCTTAATGCTATACCTTTTGAAATCATCACTGATTGAATCAACCGCTGCCTGTGACGCTGCTTTTCCGCCTCCGTGTCCTCCGAGTCCATCAGCTACAGCCACCAGAATACTACTTGCATCGTCATCGAAAATTCCTGCCGTATCTTCGTTCTCATCTCTTCCGCCCTTACTTGTATACCCAAAGATAGTCAGCTTTTTCTTTCTTTTTTTTTCAAACATCTAGTCCCTCATCTGTCTTCAAACCGGAAACTGTTATCCTGTCCGAAGCTGAAAATACTTCCGTTTTCAAGCTTTTCTGGCACACCTGCCATAAGCCTCACTCCGTTTAAAAAAGTTCCATAAGTTGATCCGCAGTCCAACAGCATGCAATCTGCTCCACCATTAGTTACCATTATCTGGCAGTGTATTCTGCTCACTCCTGCTGAGCTCTTGGGAAAAAGAAGATTACAGCTCGGATCACGTCCAAATACCAAATCCGAATCTATATTGATTATCTGCCCAACATAAATCCCCGATGCACAGACAATTCTTTTGGCTCCGTTCTTAAACGATATGGATCTTCCTAAAAATCTGTCTGCAAATCCCGAAAAGAAATTCGCCGAGGATGTGAAACCAGCGTCACCCACTGATTCCAACGCATTTCTGAATTCATACATCGTCCCGAATCTCTGATACTCAGATAGAGACATAGCCTTCATAATAGCTCTGTTCACATTCATGGGTGCATCAGATCCCATGTTTTCAGGAGGTATCAATGTATCATTTCTTACACGATCCAAAGATTCTGGAGGCATTACTCCGGTAAGACATATGTAAATTGTAGACCCCATTGCATATACGTCCGTCCACGGTCCCTGACCTGCCTTGGAGGAATACTGTTCGGGAGGTGCGTATCCCTTTTTAATTATTACTGTGAGTTCACTATTGTTCGAAAAGAACCTGGCTGTTCCGAAATCTATGAGCTTGGGACTGCCATCTGCACACACGAAGATATTGTCAGGGCTGATATCTCTATGAACAACTCCGTCCTGATGTATAACAGCCAGAGCATCCATGATAGGCAAAATGATGTTTTTGAGTCCCTGCCAGGAAAGCCTTCCTCCATGCTGCAAAAGCACATGCTTCAAATCACTTCCCGTCAGATATTCCATCACATAGTATGCGGTATAGTTTTCCTCGAACAGGCTGAAAATTGTCAGTATATATGGATTCCTGTAATGATAAATAATCCTTGCTTCCTGAAGGAATTTATCCATACCGTTTTTATAGAAATCGTGCGGCCCACGCACATCTACAGCGACTGTTCCCGGTACTCTGGTAACACCCCCATTGGGATAATACTCCTTTATGGCAACACTTCGGTTTTCCTTTAAGTCCATTCCCCTGTAAGTTATGCCAAAGCCGCCGAAACCTATAACATTCTGTACAAGATATCTTCCGTGGATTATAGTCTCATAAGGCAGAGCAAAAGGAGGTTCCTGGATTCTGGTTTCGTCCATATATCAAGTTATCTCCATTAAGATACAGGTATAATTATCCTGATTTTGTTTATTCTCTGCTCGGATCATTTCATTTATCATTTGACCACTCTTCTTAAGCGGGACATCCATGGCATGACAGATATTCTCATCCCCGAGTGTTCCGTATACACCGTCACTCATAAGAAGGATTCTGTCATGCTTCTTAAGTAAAATTGGATTTGAATTCTGATCGACCAGATCTAAGTCACCCATACCTATATAGCTTGTAAGTGCCGCACGCTTGGGATTGGTCATAGCTTCCTCTAAGGACATCTCACCATTTCTGACCATCTCATCAAGCTCAGCCGCATAATTGTGATCGCGATTGAGCTGTTTAAGAGTTCCTGTTCTGTATAGATAGATGTGGCTATCTCCAACCGATATGAAGTATAGTTTATCCTTTTTCACAAGCGCAGATACAAGCGTACTTCCGCATTGTCCCTGCCTCTCTGAACCAAGTTCACGATTTACGGCGTCATTAGCACTGTCAAGAAGAGACAAAAGAAGATCTGCCGGGTTCTCATCTCCTGTTGATTGATCAAATCCCTGCAACATCTTGACAACGACAAGCTGACTCATCTTGTCACCATCCTCAAGACCTCCCATCCCATCGGCCACAATGGCAAGTATTCCCTTCTTTGTGATGTTCTCCAAATCCTCCACATCGGATATTCCAAAGGAATCCTGCTGCGCAGAACGGTTTCCGACTCCATGTACGGTAGTTATGATTGCAGGTGAATTTCTTGGCACCTTATTTATCTTCACAGATGCTCTGTCAGGATCATTTTCTGGATATTCTGTTTTCCCATAAGAATAATCCACTTCGCTATTACCTATCTTTCTCTTATTGATTACAACCAGAATTATTCCCAAAAACAGCAGAATCAGTGCTATGATTGCACCAACAATAGGGAACAGATTCCTATTTCCGCCATTTGTTATCTCAGATGATCCTGTTCCCGCAACAATCTCAGTCTGTAGCTTCTGTCCATCTTCCAATTGCTTAGTCTGTTCCTTATCCTGTATTATATCCTTTAAAGTATTGACCTCATTCTGAAATTCGGATTGTTGTTCCTCTGAAGCATCTCTGTAATCTGTTTCCTTACTAGATATATCCTCACCGTTTGATTCCGTTTCTTCTGAGTTTTCTGTATTTTCCTTATTTTCTGCCTCTTCCGAAGAATCGCTCTTCTTTCTTTCAAGTTCACCGTTTTCTTCACGGTTTGTCTTGTGAGTCAATTGTATTGTACTGTAGTTATCCGTTTTCACCATACGAAATCCTTTGAACAGAATGGCATAAATCTAACTGCGGTTTTTCCAATTATGAGTTCATCATAAGGTGCGAGCTCAACTGTCTGGAAAACTGCTTTTCCGTTTACTCTTACAATCGCCCTACCGTCTCCGGGTGAGAAAAAGAATTTGTTCTCCACAGTATCATAACTGAGAATAGCATGATTCTCCCTCGATATTGTTTCATCTCCACGGATACAGATGTCCATTCTGTCACTTCTGCCTATAAAGTTATTGTCAGCATGAACACGGTAGTCTCTGCCCTTTTCTTTACCATCAGTGCATACAAGCCAGCCAACAACAGGATCAATCCCCTTTTCTTCTTTAATCAGAGCAACAGTTCTTCCATCATCGGAATCAGAGTTATTCATCGCCTGCTGCAACGCCATAGTTTTGTCCGTACCGCCATCAGAAATAGCGCCTGTAAGTGGCATAGTCTCTGAACTACCATCTCCACCACCAAAGCTATCGAGAGGTAAGGTTGCTCCGGAATTATTTGCTCCTGAACAATAAGGACATGATGCATGTATAGACGCGTCGTAATAATGTCCGTTGGGACACTTTTTCATTTCCATATTCTGTCTCCTTTATTAGTTAATATACGGTACAAATAATCTATTAATGTTCCAAGGTAAAGAGTCTGTATCCGTTGACATCCGATATCTTCATAGAATCAGTTTTCTTATAATAATCATATTTCCAGACATAACCTGCCTGATATGCATTCTTTACACTCTCTATTGAAGACAACCCTCCACCTATCATAGTAAACAATGATGCACTTACATTTGCAGAAATCGTCGAATCTTCAATAGGTGCTGTATATTTCACACTTACCATATGTTTCCCAACAGCGCTGTAAGTAAAAGCTCCGTTTATCTCAAATTCACCCTGATGGGTAATGATAAGATCTCCATTCTCCGCGAATGACATTCGAACACCTGGATACTCTGCAACCTTCCAAGTAGTTCCTACAAGTGTCGGATATGCGTCTTTATTACTAATAACTATAGCAGCGATAATACCTATTAAAAGGACTGCAGCAATAGCCGCTATAATAGCAATAAGAGTCTTATTCTTACCTTTTTTTGCGTTTTTCCCTCCAGCTGTAGAACCTGTCCCAGCTTCACCTACAATAGAGAATAAGTTACTCTGATTACCCAGATAGAAGGTATCACCTTCCCTAACAGGAGTCGGTACATTCGGCATCAGTTTTCTACCATTTACAAAGGTTCCATACGATGACCCCAAGTCCGTCACCATGCATCCTTGCGGTGTTTGGTCAACCTTACAATGTACCCTACTAATTCCCTTTGTATTATCCGGATAGACAATCGTACATGACTGTTGATTTCTGCCAATCACTACAGTCCCATTGACCGGAATTTTCCTACCCTGATGAAAACCAGATAATCCTTGTATTTCCATACTCTCATCTCCTTTATTTTTATTGGGATAAATGCAAAAAGTATCTATACTATAAACGTTATTCCAATCATTATTAAATTACAAATTAAAAATTTATAAAGTCAAAAGGGCAGCGTAACTAACATTTATTTAACCATAGTTTTTTTCATACAAATCTTCAAAGCGTTCACGGAACTAGCAGAAATCGAGAAGCATAGGATTAGTAATATTACTTATTTTTAATGTTTTTTAACCTGGAATGCCTCCTTCACAAAAAGAAAAAAACAATATATTATAAAGTTAATATCGTTTTTACGTCATCTGCGTGCACAAAAAAACAGCAAACCATGTCTGATCTACTGCTTCATGTGGCATCTTCAAGACTGTACTTCATATTCTTCATCGTAAGTCTGCGCTGTTTTGACAGTAATCTGCACCTCTATTGCTTAAAGTATGTTCGTCAAAATCAGCGCAGTTCCTGAAATTATCAACATCACAATTACAATCTTTTTTATAATACTATCATCTATCTTCTTACTGCTGGCCATCCCTGCTCCAAGCCCCATGAGCATAAAGGGCACGAGAAACAGAGCTTTTTTAAGTGCTGCCACAGTTATTATTCCATATATACTGTATAAGATAATTCTAAAAGAATTTTCAATTATAAATACTATGCATATATTGGCTTTGAAAGCCTTTGCGTTGTCCGTAGTTCTACCTATATACGCTCCAAGCAGAGCCCCTACTCCATACAATCCGCATAGAAATCCTGACAGTACCCCTATTACCGTTAGCAGGATTTTTGATTGTTTTTCCTTTTTTGCAGCTTTTTCACGAAAAAACATTTCCAATCCAACAAGTATTACCAACACCCCAAATATTATTTTAACAACGGTAATATCTACGTTTTTGAGAAAAATTACTCCTCCCAGGCTACCAATAATCACCATAACGGCCAACGGAAGACATATTTTCCAATCTATGGATTTTCTCTCTTTCCAACTTATTATTAAATTGGTGGGATATCCAAGCACCAGCTCAACAGGCGATATGTTAATGTTTGCTGCTCCAAAACTCAGTATTGAAGTAAATACCAACGTATTGGCGAATCCACATAATCCTTTTATGTAAAAAGCGCATATAGTTGCTATAATCCAAAAAATCATCTGTTGTTTTCATACCTCTCATATATTCCTTGAAAACAGCCACTCTTTCACCTGCTCATCTCTTCCTGCAAGAACCCAGCTGCAGTGAGGATTTATTCCATACTTTTCTTTAAGTACACCAGCTTTATATTCTGTGTAGTGGAGATCCGGGTGTTTGTCTTTTAACTCTGCGTAAATATCCCGTGAGCCCAAATGTGTGCTTACTGAGCTCTTTTCTCTATATGACGCTTTTACTATAAGGTCATCTGCTGCATGGATAAGCCATATGGGTGTTTTTAGAAGGTTGTTCAAGTCTCTCCATCCTGTTGCTCCGCATATGGAAACAGCACCGGCAAACATTTCAGAATGGTACTTTAAGATTTCAAGACATCCAACTCCTCCCGCACTGTAGCCATAAATGTAAATCCTCTCAGAATCTATGTTGTCACACTTCATCATAAGTTTCTTCACCAAAGCGCATACACGATTCACATCAAGAAGTCCCGCCCAGTGCCTGCTCTTTTCGCACTGGGGAGCCAGTACATAACAAGGGTACTTCTTCTGCCAGGAATCTGTGGCAAATACAGTCCCGATATCATGCATGGAGAGCTGAAGCTCGTTGTCATCACCATAGGCATCAGCACCATGAAGGAAAACTACAAGCGGCACTTTTTCCTTGGATTCTGGCACAAAGATCCGGTATGGCAGTTTGCCCGAATAGTCAAACATACCATACTGAAACCTATCGCATAATATGCTGTTTTCATGAGATGGTTTGTCCCAGTCTGCCGGTAAACTCATGAATTCTAACTCCTTTCTTAATCATTACCCTTTATCGTTTTTTCCGGTTCAGATATTGGCTTTATTAATCATTAAAAATTCTTTCCGGCATGGATTTTGAGCGATACTGCATATCACTGACCTTATATACAGTTATAAAGGCCTGCGGATCCACTTTATCTATAAAAGCCATGAGTTTTTGAAATTCGCTTTTATCTACTATAGTAATAATTTCGTTGTGTTCCTGCATGCGATATGCACCGATAACTTTATATATACTTGCCCCACTGTGAAGCTCATTAAGTATATAATCACGGATTTCCTTTTCAAACGGGGAAACAATGCAGACTCTTCGTTTAAGCTTCTGATCAAAAATGAAGTGATCCAGAATCATACCATTGAAATATGTTCCCAAAATGCTCAGTATCAATGTCTTCGTATCGTATACAAGGATAGAAGATACTGCAACGCATAGCCCGGCAGCTGACATAGCTTTTCCAAGGTCAATCCTCAGATACTTGTTAAGGATTTTTGCTACTATATCCAACCCACCTGAGGAAGCATTTCTGTTAAATAGAATGGCTATTCCGATGCTTACAAAAAATATATAACAGAGTACGTCAAGAGTCGCATCACCTGTAAAAGATACAAAATCAGGAAAGATTTTTTCAAAGGTTCCAATCACCACTGGCAGTAAAATCGATGTATACACTGTCTTATATCCAAACTCTGCTCCACAGGTGATGAAGCCGATTATCAGCAGAAATACATTCAATATCATTGTTATCATCGATACCGGCAATGGTATAAAGTTCTTCAATACAATTGCCAGTCCGGAAATACTGCTTACCGATGCATGGCTTGGCATGAGAAAAAAGAAAACTGCGGCTCCTATTATTGTTGTAGCTAGTGTAAGAATCATTATTTCCTTTATCAGTTCGAATTTTTTCATAATAATTTAGTTTCCTTTTGGTATGTATTTGATGATGTGTTAGTCAAATTCAGTATATACAAAAAGTATTTCTATGGTAAAGCTTAAAACATCTTACTATTACGTGCAGAATGAATAGCGCATATAGTCCCTAAAATCATCTGTTGTTTTCATACTTATTAACCGTCTTTCTGTGAAAGACACCAACGGGGTTATGAAACCCTGCGTCTTTCACCATCTTCTATTTTAAAGTTTCCTGTTTTATTCTTTGTTTGTAAGGCTGACACACTACAGAACACGTGGAGGTGAGTGGCGGGGCGGTATAGCGGCTACCTCGCATACTTATATGTTGTCGGTCATCTGTAAAGGCATCAACGAATGGCGCATAACGTAGCCCGTAAACTTATCTCTTCCGAAGTTGTCTCGATTTCGCCGGATGACCAGTCACTGTCAGCATTACAACGATAAAATTTGACAGGAGGTTATCTATTGGCATTTAAAATCTTTCGAAAGAACTGCTGTGGACTTGATGTCCACAAAACCTGGATCTTTGCATGCATTGGCATTACCGATGCAAATGGCCGCACTGAGTATTTTGAGAAAAGGTTCTCATCCTTCTCAAGAGGATTGCGTGAACTTGCTGAGTGGCTTACCAAGCATCATTGCATTGATGTCTGCATGGAATCTACCGGCAAGTACTGGATACCTGTTTTTAATATCCTTGAAAAGACTTGCAATGTCGTACTTGCTCATCCCAAATATACAAAACCACAAAAAGGTAATAAGACCGACCGTAAGGACGCAAAATGGATATGTGACTTATTCATGTGCGACATGATCAAGCCTTCCTTCATTCCACCAGCTGACATCCGTCATCTTAGAGATCTGGTGAGATACCGATTCAAGATTTCCTGTATGATCACAGGTGAGAAGAATCGCGCTCTTAATTGTCTCACAGTATCAAATCTTAAACTTGATGAAGTGTTCACTGATGTATTTGGAAAATCTTCCAGATCCATAACTGAATATATTCTTAAGCATCCCGGAGAATGTTTCGATGTTTCTCCATTTGTTGACAGACGATGTAAGCATCCAATTGAAGAAATCCAGGCTGCCGTTGATGGTGCCATCTGTGAAGAACAAGCAATCAAGCTTCGCCAATGTCTGGATCACATAGATGAGTTAGAGAAACACAAGAATGAAATAGAGCGGGAAATCTTTCGTGTTTCTGATCCATACAACGATGCTCTTGCCCTGATTCGTACAGTTCCGGGTTTGGATAAAAATCCATTCACGGCAATACAGATACTTTCAGAAATAGGTGGCGATATGTCCGTCTTCCCCACAGACAAGCACCTTGTTTCCTGGGCTGGCTGCTGTCCACGCAATGACCAAAGCAATTTCAAAATCAAATCCACTAGGATTTCCCGTGCTGGTAGTTATCTTAAACCAGTATTGGTGCAAGTTGCAAATGCTTTGATCAAATCCAAGAAGCATCCTGAAATCACAGAACGTTATCGCCGTATTAAATCACATCGTGGTCACAAGAAAGCCATCATTGCCATCTGCCGTATGCTCCTGACCGCTATCTGGCACATACTCACAGATCTTAAGTCCTATACCCATGATGGTTATCTTATTCAGAAGCCTGCTGAAGAGAAGAAAACTCTTACAACAACTCAGGCTCTCAATCTATTGAAGTCCAGAGGTTTTATCATCAAAGATGATCTTGCAGAAGTGACATCGTAGATCTTTAGCCTAAATATTTAATTTTTCGACCACCTCCAGGTGGTTTATTTGTCATGCCCTAAACTTTATTCCTATCCGCTACCTCTCTGTTTCAAACTTCTCCTAAATCTTTCATTTGTCTTGGCTACATGTTTGGAAAACATTATTCCATAACACAGAAATAACCGCTTAACTTTTAATATGTACCCAGAATCCCGGAAACAAATTAAAAAGTTAAGCGGTTATTCATATATTTAATCGTATTCTTCGGCTAGTAATCTACCGATAGTACTTTCCTTGTTCACATAAAAATACTACCATTACTACTCATTATCATTATACAAATTCTCACGACTTTGTAGCCGAGGTATCTGCTTCGTGAAACAACCTATCTATATCTTCTTCCAAATAATTACCTTTCTTTGAAATCTGATAACGGATTCTATCATCCGAAATGCCTTCCTCACGCATAGATACAATGAAATCTATAGTTGCATTATCCATAACTTCCTTAGTTACTTGCTTAGTTACCTCCTCCGTAAGTTCTATATCATGCAACCTTCGTCTATCCCATTCTTTCATAAAAATCTTGGTTACCTCCGCATTTTTCTTAACGGAATTGATTATATCATCCAGCTTCCCCACTGCTTCCTGAGGTTTTTCAGGCTTCTCACCGGTTACTATATATTTCACCAAATCCTCGACAGCCTGCTTGTCAAATTTGCTATCCGGCAAATTATTCTTTCCTTTACCATAAAAGAAATAATTTACCCTACCATCATCATAGCACAAATCCGAATGTGAAGTTAGGACAGATTTTGCCTCATAATACATATCTCCTGCTCCAAACGGATCATATGACAAAACTGTAATAGACACATAATCGGGCAAATTCTCATATGGACAATTACTCTTAAGCAACTTTGAATCCACCATAGCTGAATAAAATCTCTGCCGTCTTGGTAACCCGGGCCTGTCTGCCTCTCTGTCCTCTACTTCAAAATCATAAGCAACTTCAGATGAATCTCCATCTTCTGCACCAATTAATGCATCAAATCTTACACCATGCATACCGATGTCTATACCTGTTAATATTTTTTCTCCAATAGTAGTCTTGATATTTACCTCATGCCCCACAACAGTAGATATAACAATCTTAGATACTGCTTTTGCTCTTTCCTCATCTTCCATAACACTGTTAAACAAAAAATTATTTATCAGCGTCATATCCTCAATCTTCTTTCTGGCCTCCTCATAAGTTATTGCTCTGTTCTGTCTTTCCTTTCCCATACCATTTAACTCCTGTAGTACATATCTATGAATCGATTTTAATTCCTCATTTTTTTGCATGAAGATTGAACTTCCGTCTCAACCTCATACCCATTAAACCCGCTTCACATCTACTATTATAGCATTTATGCAGAATATATGTTCGAACGAATTCTTAAGATTTTATTGAAAATAAATAGATTGTTTTGTTTGCTTTTTACATTAGCATCACTCCATACGTAACAACTCTGCGATGTTTTGTGCGTGAAAAAACTCGCTGACTATCTACAGACAATCAGCGAGTCTTTTCTCAAAATTATAGTTCTTATCCCTTGGTTTTAACAGTTTTTGTCTTAGACCACTTACTATAATATGACTGTTTTCCAAGTCTCCAAACAGCCCTTACGCGAACCTGATACTTCGTCTTTTTAGCAAGCATCGTAATCTTACGAGTAGCCTTATCTGACATAACGGTATTACTCCACCATTTTGAGCCCTTTTTCTTGTATTGGATTTCATATTTACATCCAGCAAAAACTTTTGAATTTTTGATGATAACTTTTGCGGCATGTTTACCTGACGCCTTGGTTTTAATAGTAGGAATAGCCTTCTGAACCGTATTTGCCGCCTGAACATCTGAGTCATTCGGAACGACAGATACTACGCACGTTGCTGAAACTCCATCATAGGTGGTCGCTGTAATTACTGCGTTTCCTATATCAATGGCTGTTACATAACCTGCTTCGTTGACCACTGCTACATCTGCCTGACTTGTTGTCCAGGTTATAAGCTTTTCAGTACCAGTTGGTGAAGTTACCATAGGAACAAGCTGAACACCGCCGCTTCTCTTCAATGTTACTGCTGCATTATTAAGCGAAATGCTCGGAATGACCTTGGGGATACTAGGTTGTGGAGTAGTTGTATTTCCTCCTGAGCCACTGGATCCTTCTGATTCACTTGAATTTTCTCCACCACTTTGGTTTCCTCCTCCGCTGGAACTGCCACCCCCACTTTGATTTTCTCCTCCGCTGGAATCACCTCCACCACTCGGTTTAGAAGCAGTAACAGTTACGGTACATGTTGCATGTGCTTTATCATCAGATGACCATGCTGTAATAGTTGCTGTTCCTGCACCAACAGCGATAACTTTACCATTCGATACAGTTGCCACCTTAGCATCACTAGTGGTCCATTTGCATGTAGAAGATACTGAGCTGGGAGTAACTGAAGCTGTTAATTGATGGGATTCTCCTTCTTTTAATGATAAACTTGTTGAACTGAGTTTAACCTCCGTATCTGGCGTAACTTCTTTTTTCTCAAATTGAGCTATTACACTCCAATCATACGTAGGTGCATATATATCTGTTAACACATATTCCTTCTTGTCGCTATCATAAGTCGTCTTATAGTTAGATGGATTCACAGCCAAATAATATGTATCTTTTGATACTTCAAAAGATAATGATCCACTATATATTCCTGTTCCTCCATCATATATATAGTAAGGGACATAGAAATAATCTCGAACATTCTCCCCATTAGAATTAAACAGACCATACTTAAAAAAATTTCCTTCATTGGAAGGGGTTGAACTACCGATGGTTAAAGGATATCCCACTCCTTCTGTACTTGAACTCTCTTTTTGATAAAAAATCCCTTTATTTCTTGAAGAAAAATTCAGTTTCAGAGTGCCATCTTCGGTAATCAAAACTTTATAAACAATCCATGGATAGCTTTTCTCTCCACTACCTAGCCCTGGTCCATACGTATATTCACTCAATTTGCTAATTGTTTTGGAATAATCATTATTATATGAGAGAGTTCCCTTAATATGATTCTTCCACCCATCCCAAGCTTTTGTTTCCAAACGTGTTGATAGAAATACTAAACTGAAAATCACTGCAAATGTTAATAATTTGGATATTGTTTTGAGTTTAAATCTCATAATATTACGTCTCCTCATGTTTATATTATTACTGAATCCTCATCCAACTCGATGTCTTCTTTCTTGTCGATTTATTACTTAGCGCAGATGCTGCAAAACTACAAAGTCCCGCATCAAAATCTGCGGAAGATGCTCTGTAATCAGGACTCCCATAAACTCCAAAACACAAGTCCTTATAGTCAGAAGGGAAAGATACTTCGATAGTATTGTAATATCTTGTGTATTTCCTATATTTTCTTCCATATTTCCCGCTATACACTTTTGATCTGTATATCTGCCAGCCGGTAGCTGATATTTGTACATCATTTTCTGCTAATGTAGTAAATTTTCCGGTTTTATAATCAACAAAGAGTATTCCCCACTTTTCAGTGGAACTACTCCACACTGTGCCATAAGAATACCTTCCATTTATTTTCTTTACAATCCTGTCAACATCTTTCTTTGAATAACCTTTACCATCTTTCATTACTACATTAAGCGTTACAGTTATTCTGTCATTGGCTTCTTTACGCTTAATGCTCTTAACCCTGAAAGTAAATGGCCTCAAATTTTTAAGTCCCGCAACCTGCCTATAGACTGTTACATCTTTTTCCGCCGAAAGATTGAATCTAAAACCGGATGATTTCATATTCTTGGCGTATGTCTTCATCGATGGCACATACATAAATGACATAACTAATGTAAGTACAATTACCATAGCTTTTACAAACAATCCTTGTTTTTTTAGCTGCATTCCTGATTCCTCCGTGACATAATAAACTTTTCCTATTGTGATTCTTTTGGGGCACACTAAAAAGACGCATTACAAGCATTTTGCCTGAAATGCGTCAATATTACTATAGAAAAGCATAGATATCCTATCTGTCTGTCTGTCTGTCTGTCTGTCTGTCTGTCTGTCTGTCTGTCTGTCTGTCGAAAAATGCCTCTTCTTCATAATAATGTCAACCCCTCTCGACAAAAATTATGGAACTATTGATTTAAAAAAGCAAATAAAAAAAGTATAAAGTTAAGTAAACAATTGCTGTCATTCGCATCCTAATACTGTATCGACAAAAAACTCGAATACCAGCTCTTGCCGGTTAGTAAAAAGCTCTGTTTTTTGGTAACCCAAATATAATAATCTCCTATTACTTACTCGGGTCGTAATAAATTTTTCAATAACTATTAGTTCCTAATCATCATCAGATTAGCAAAGCAATAAAAAAATGGGACAAATCTGTCATTATCCAATGTTTTTTATTGCTTTGTATATTTTAGTTTATCTTTAGTTTGATTCACTCACTTCCCAACCGATAAGTTTTCTCTCCTCGGAATCAAAAGATACTCCAATCTTGAATAGCTTTCTGGAATCAGCTACAAACGAAAGTGCATAATCCTTATCATCAATCTGGTTTAGCGCTTCTTCTGCAGATTCATCCCGTTTAAATTCAAACAAATAGATATAATCCTCTGTTTCAACCTTGCAATCTATACGACCTGTATAAGTATGCATTCCAAAAAGCCGTATTTTACCTCTTCATTATGGAAACATAGAGTATACCTCATCCTTCTTTCATCATAATCAGAAATTGTCAGATATCCCGTCTGATATAAAAGCGGAACAGGATCAAGGGTATCTCCGGAATAATCCTTAAGTATCGCCTCACTGGTAAAAATAGCTTTATTAGTTAATTTCCTTTAATCGAAATTACTCTCCCTGCTCTTATCAAAAAGAAATGTAGGTGTTCCTGTTTCAAACCAATATGATCCAAATTCTTCATTGAAGAACGAATTTAAAATACTATAAGGATTATAGGTCTGTAATCTTAGCATTCTCATGCCAAATTGCACTTTATAAACCTTCATAACAGCAGTAAAATAAACTTCAACGGGCAACATTGCCCACAATTTCTGATTCTGCGAGGAATAATCATTATGAAAAATACCCTTAAATCAATATTTACAATAACTTTGGCAGTACTAATTATGGCAACTTCCATGCAGGGTATTCAAACTTTTGCGGCAGACACAATAGTCACGCTCCCTGTCACCGGCACATATGAACAGACCAGTGCACGCGCTATGCTGGATTCCATAAACGATTTCAGAACCGGATCGGAAGCATGGTATTGGAACAATACAGATACAGAAAAAATCCAGTGCAAAGATCTTCCGAAACTTGAATATGACTACGACCTTGAAAAAACAGCAATGTTACGAGCCATGGAAATAGCTGTTTACTATTCGCATACGAGACCAAATGGTAAGGCTCCCTTTTCAGCATATTCCAAGTTCATGAGCGCCGGTGAGAACATCGCCTACGGATTCCCAACCGCATCAGCTGTATTCGAAGCATGGAAAGAAGATGATTTTAGTTATTCCGGACAGGGGCATCGCAGAAATATGCTTAGTTCTGCAAATACCTGCGTTGCAATAGGACATGTTGTGCGTAATGGAGTGCATTTCTGGGTTCAGGAATTCCGTTCTCCCACTGTTTCTACTACCGAAACGAAAGTCCTTAATGATAAGGAAACTGTAGATATAGATTTTCTCTCGTCTAAACTCGAGTATAAAGCAGCACCTTCCGTCATCAATGTGACATATGGTGAAAGTTATGACTTAACTACTATCAAGGAGAATGTTTACTATCAAGGCAGAAGCTATGGTAATGGTGCCATTCTCACAAAGGCCATAGATACATTTACTGTGTCCGATAACTCGGTCATTGAAGTTTCCGGGACCACGCTCACAGGCAAAAATGCCGGATCTGCCGATTTGAAAGGAAAGCTCTCAAATGGAACTGATTTTTCTATTCCTGTAACTATTGAAGCTGTAAATATTTATTCCGCAAATTGTTCGGATATTTCAGACCAGACAAGTACAGGTGCACCGTTAACTCCACAAGTTATGCTAACCTACAAAGACAAGACGCTTACTAAGGACACGGATTACACTTTAACGTACTCAAACAACATTGATGCCGGATATGGCAAAATTAGTATAGAAGGCATCGGTAACTTTACCGGATTAAAAACTGTCTACTTTCTGATTAAAAATCCTCCAAAAGAGGAAAAAAAGGATACCGATAGTAATGCCAATTGGTCTAAAAACAACGAGAGTTCTAATGACACCACAAATAAGGATGTAGCCACGGCTCCCACCAATGTACAATCATTTTCCCTTACCAAGGCTAAGAAGAGCTTTTCAGTCAACTGGTACAGCAATTCAAAAGCAGATGGATACGAAATACAGTATGCTACTAACAAAAAGTTTACCGGAAGTAAGATTAAGACTTGCAAAGCATCCAAAAGCTCTCTTAAAATCAAGAAGCTCAAATCCGGCAAAAAATATTATGTACGTATTCGTTCTTTTAAGAAGACTGGTGATAAAAAGCTCTACTCTACATGGAGCAAGATTAAAAAGGTAAAAGTGAAATAGCTTTAAAACAAAAGGACCATTTGACAGTACACATTATACTGTCAAATGGTCTTTTACCTATTATAGATTGCTTAAATTATTAGCCTTTACATTCAATTATTTCTTTTCTGGAAAATTTATTCACAAAAAAGCCAAATACATTTCTAACCAGGGGCCCTGCGAAGAATATCTGCCAGCAGAGGGCCATCGGAAAGTTCTTAACTGTTGTCTGAAGCCACACTGCAATGAACTCGGAACCGGCATCCTTGAAAAGGATTGTAGCTACAAGGCTCATCATAGGACACATCAGACATACGCTCATGGCAGAGATACCCAGAATAATCATTATCATAGGATCCTTTCCCGGAGTAACAAATCTAAATGCCAGCTTCTGAGCAAGCTTTCCGACAAATAACAGTTCTATTAAAACTGCCACCGGCAACATGATAAGCATTTCCTTAAATGCTGCAAGAAAAATGAAGTTCTGCATGCCTCCTACATTAAGAGAAATATTGTAGCAGATCATTGCATAAACCATGACAAAAGCCATAAAAATAGTGAAAATAACATCTTGAAACTTGTTCTGTGGTAACATACCTGGGATTCTCCTTTCATTTCTCAGGGGAAGACCTCGGGCGTGTTGTTCGTTTGCACCACACAGTGTTACGTTTCCAATGTTACCGGCTCTACATCTTCAAAAATAAATTTATATGACAAGCCATGATTATATCAGAAAAAAATTTTTCGTGTAATACCCTGTTTCAAAATCCATCTGTAAATTCATCAGCAATCCCGTAATAATCATCATAGCCATCTGTATTTGATGTATTGACATCATTATCACAAGATACATTTTCTTGATAATCCGAAATATACTGTGAAGGATCTTTGCCAACCTTCTTTACCATATACAGGAACTCGAGTTTTGCTGTGTTATCAGCCACTCCTGAAAGGCCTTTAAGTCTGTTGTATACAGAGTCATAGGTAGTTGTTCCCTTGTTCTCTGAATTTCTCATAAGCATA
This sequence comes from Butyrivibrio sp. AE3004, assembly GCF_000703165.1. Classification (NCBI taxonomy): domain Bacteria; kingdom Bacillati; phylum Bacillota; class Clostridia; order Lachnospirales; family Lachnospiraceae; genus Butyrivibrio; species Butyrivibrio sp. AE3004. The sequence goes on along the minus strand of NZ_JNLQ01000001.1, from coordinate 399,942 downwards.
CCAAACTGTGCGACTCCGCATGCCCATGAAGTATCATCGTCCATAGTCTCTTCGAGCATATCGTATGTTACGGGATATTCCCTAAGGACGCTTTCAGATGCTTCAGGCGCTTTGTATCTGATGTTTACAGTAAGAAGCTCTCCGGAAGGATCTTTTGAGGTTTCTTTTTCATTTTTCTGATATTTTGACTGTACCTTGGGCATATCCATTGCTGAACCTGCGGGAACTATCTCATAGAGGACAGTAACACACTGATTTGAGCCTATTTCACCGCCGTCCTTTGTATCATCAGCAAAATCCTCAGCAGCCATCTTTCTGTTCTCATATCCAACGAGGCGATATCCTTCCACTGTTTCCGGATTGAACTCAACCTGAAACTTTGTATCCTTTGCAACCGTGTAAATTGTTGACCAGAGCTCGTTCTTTAAAACACGCTCTGCCTCATCGGGGCAGTCAATATATGCATAATTACCGTTTCCATGATCGGCAAGGGCTTCCATCTTGTCATCCTGATAATTGCCTGTACCAAAGCCGAGGCAAGAGAACATAACTCCTGTTTCCCTCTCTTTTTCAATAAGCTCTATAAGTCCTGCTTCAGATGTTGTTCCTACGTTAAGATCTCCGTCTGTTGCCAGGATTACGCGGTTATTTCCTCCTTCGATAAAGTTATTTTCAGCAATCTTGTAGGCAGTAATGATTCCTTCGCTTCCGTTTGTTGAACCGCCTGCCTCAAGCCTGTCGATCATGTCCTTAATTTTTGAATGCTTATCTCCTGATACACCCTCCGCAACAACTTCGGAAGAGCCTGCGTATGTTACTATTGAAACACGGTCATTCTCATCAAGCCCATCGGTGAGTACTTTAAAAGCCTCCTGAACAAGCGGAAGCTTATCAAAATCGTACATTGAGCCTGAGGTATCAATAAGGAAAACTATATTACTTCCTTTCTCAGGGGTAGATTCCTCTGTTTTTAAACCGATTTTCAGAAGAAGTGTATCTTCGTTCCATGGACAGGGATTAAGAGTTGTTGTTACACCAAATTTTTCCCCGTTTTCCGGATCCTTGTAATCATATTTAAAATAATTCACCATCTCTTCTATACGGATGGCATCGTTGTCTATACCGTATCCATACCAGTCATATTCATGGCCAAGAATTTTTCTGCGAAGATTTGAATACACTGCAGTGTCTGTGTCAGCACCAAATGTTGAAAAGGGCTGCGTGCTTACTGATGTAAACCCGGACTCCGAAATTTTCCTGTATGACTCGGTATCCCAGATAACAGGTTCTTCGAAGGCACCCGGTTCTTCTACGCAGGCTTCTTCATACGTATCCTCGCATGCTGCCTCACAGCTTTCCTCTACTGCTGCTTCAGTTGCCATTGCTGCCGAATCACAGCTCTTTGATGCACCGAATAAACTACTTATACCATTTATAATACCCGGGGCAGATGCTGCAGTATCTGCTTCTTCATATGACCTTCCCTTTTTAAGGTAGTCCTCATATGCTTCTCCTGCATTATTAACAAGCTTATCCATTTCAGATGATGATTTAGCAGGTTTTTCCTCTTCTTTTTTCCCGGTTTGGGCAGTATCTTTATCATCCTGCTCTGTACCCTGTTCCTGTACAGACTGATTATTTTCCGGGACTGTCGGCTGTGCGCAGGCTGTGAGTGTTATTGATGCTACAAGTGCAAGTACCAGTAATGTTTTTCTTTTCATATTTGTTTCCTCCTCAAATTAAAGGTTTTTATTTACTTCTCTGCTATATATACAGATGAGGAAACATATATGTTGCAAAAAGACCAAAAAATTTTAAAAAAATTACAAATCTCAAAGTAATCATTACACAAGTGACAGCTCTGCATCAGCTCTGAGCGTGCCGTCAAACATGGAAGAATAGAATCCCGGCTTTAATGGTTCAACCTCTGCTCTTGATTTAAGTTCATAAACTTTTCCTGATTTGATCGATTCATCAAGTCCGAGAAGTACTTCCATGCAATGATATCCATACTCTTTACTGAGTCTGTTTTTCCTACCCTGCCTGATGGCATATGCCAGATCTGCAACGCCCACTCCGCGGTGACCGTATCCGTCAAAAGGTTTTGGATCTCCCAACATATTTTTACCGTTAAAACCATGTGTAAAAGGCATTTTCACGGGTTCATTTTCCGGAAGAGATATTGTTATTTCACCATCAAACCTGTTTGGATCTCCAAGCTCCATATTGCCTCTGGTACCAAACAGTTCAAATCTGGTCTTCTCACCTCCGACATTGTTTCCGTTAAAATGAATTGAAACAAGCACTCCGCTCTCAAATTCCAATGCTCCGCAAAGTACATTTGTACCGGGAATCTGCCAGGAATCCGGATTGCCTTTTACAAACAAAAGCTGCTTATCATGAATCAGGGCAGGTGCACCAAAACCTGAAACCCTTTTCACACTGCCAAGTAATGTAATCAGTGCACCTATATAGTAAATTCCCGCATCGTAAGGTATTGCTCCACCTTCCTGCTGTAAAAATCTGAAAAGCTCAGACATAAGACACTGATCACGGTTTACACTGACAAAGCCACTAGTAATCCCGCCTATAAGACCGGAATCAAGGTAATGCCTTGCTGTCTGTATGCCGGCCCCAAGAACCGTGTCAGGCGCCACCGCTATCAGCAGATTCTTATCATCGGCAATCTTCATAAGCTCTTCGGCTTCCTCAAGCTTTGTTGTAAACATTTTCTCTGTATATACGTGTTTTCCTGCCTCAAGCATCTGTTTTACTATTGAATAATGCACATCCGCAGGTGTAAGGTTTACAACCAGCTCAATATCTTGAGAAGCTGCAACCTCATCTATTGTCATAACCCTGTCTATCCCATAAATATTGGCTTTTTCTTTGGCTCCATTTACTGAGCGATTGGCTATTGCCGCAAGATCAATGATATCGAACAGCTCTTTCAGATTACGAATGTATATATCGCTGATCATTCCGCAACCAATAACTGCTGTTTTAACCTTTTTAAACTTATGTATAGAACTCATCTCGGATACCCTCCTCATCTATAAAAAAATGTTTTATCCGCCTTATACATTCATTGCTATAATAACTGCTGCATATTGAATCTTTGCAGATACTCCACAACATTAAAATCGTAGGTTCTTTCCAAAAGCTCTTTTGTCAGAATTTCTTCCTTTTTTCCGGAAGCCAGGATTCGTCCTTTTGAGATAAAAGCTATTTCGTCAGCCAAATACCGGGCGACATTTATATCATGAAAAACCCCTATTATGGTAGGCTTATACTCTCTTTTTCCGACCATTTTCACAGGCTTTTGCCGCCATTCCAGAAGATAGTCAAAAAGCTCCGCCTGTATCTTCATATCAATGTGATTCATAGGTTCATCGAGAATCATCACCGGACTCCCCTGCGCTATACATCTTGCCAGCATAACTCTCTGGAGCTGTCCTCCTGACAATGTGGTTATCTGCTTATCTGCTATATCAGTAAGTCTCAGTTTTTCAAGCGTCTCATCCACAATCTCCTTATCTACCGCGCCTGCCCCCGAAAAGAATGTACTTCCGTGAACATAACGTCCCTGCATCACTGTCTCATATACACTGTATGAAAAGTACACCTGAGACATCTGTGAGAAAAAGGAAATGTATGATGCAATCTCCTTGCGCTTCAAATCATGTATGTTTTTTCCGTCAAGCAGGATCTCTCCATAAGATGGAAGCATACCTGCAATCACTCGAAGGAGCGTTGTCTTACCGCAGCCATTAGGACCCAGAAGACACACGCTGTGCCCCTCCTTTATTTCAAGAGAAATGTCCTTTATGATCAGTTGCTCATCTTGAGGCTTCCTGTTTTTTCTGTTTTTCACATATCCTGCTGATACGCCCTTTAATTCAATGATTTTTTCGCCCATTCAGGTCCTCCTCTTATAATATACCCAGAGGAAAAACGGAGCTCCCACAAAGGCCGTAATCGCGCCTATTGGTATCTCCTGTGGTGCCATAAGGGTTCTTGCAAGCAGATCGCAGATTGTCATAAACGCTCCACCTAGTATAAGGCTCATAGGAACTACAACCTTATGTGCGGAACCGTATATCCGTCTTACTATATGAGGAATCGTCAGATCCACAAAGCCTATAACACCTGTAAAACATACTGATACTCCCGTGAGAAATGAGGCCAGAATAAGAAGAATAATCTTGGTCCTTTTATTATCAACTCCTACCGCTTGGGCCTCCTCATCGCCAAAGGAAAGAATATCAAGCTCCCTGTGAAAAAGCATGATAAGTATCATTCCGATGATAAGACATACAAAGATAACAGCCACATGAGCAAAACGTCTGCCCGAAAAAGTCCCAAGCTGCCATAAGATAAGTCTTTGCATGTGACTCTTGTTCAGTGCACTGAGCATAGTCATAATCGCATTTACAAAAAGTGAAAATATCATTCCGAATAGAATGATTGTGTGATTTTTAAATCCCGAATCAAGGCCGGTTGCGACTAATATAACAAGAAGGACAGTCAAAAGTCCGCATCCAAAGCCTACCGCCGGAAGCAGAAAATATCCGAGAAATGCTCCACCAATTCCCGTAATAATTACTATTGCAGCACCGAGACATGCTCCGGATGATACCCCGAGTGTGTATGAGGATGCTAACGGATTCTGAAGTATAGACTGTATTACTGCTCCGCTGACCGCAATGGCTCCTCCTACAAAAAAAGCACAAAGTGCCCTTGGAATTCTTATCTCCCACAGGATAGAAATAAGCGAAGGATCGACGGATTCCTTTACCGCACTGCCTGACAGCTTTGCCATGATTATCGAAAAAGTATCGGTTAGCTGTATATTCACGCTTCCAAGGCAAATTCCCATCAAAAGAGCTATAATTCCTACGATAAATGCTGCTATGATTTTTAATGTGTTTTTTCCTGAATTATAAGTCATATTTTTTTCTATACAGAACGCAGGATTTCTAAAAGCTTTTTTCATCTTTGCGTTCATAAAGTCAAAAAAGAAAAAAGTTCTGCTACCTTTTAATGATAGCAGAACTCCTTTCATTATTCAGCACCGTTTAGTGCAACATTCTCATATTTTTCAGGGTAAATGTATTTGGCCATCTCAAGCATGACATCCATTACATGTTGATTTGGCTGGTTAACCGCATCACTACTAAGCTGATATACTTCTGAATTTTTAATCGCAGTAACATTTTCCCAACCGGTTGTATTAAGTATAGTGTTTATAACATCCGGTGTGTACATATCTGCTGTAAGAATTACATCGGGGTTAGCTGCAACTGCTGCTTCCTCTGAGAGTGCCGGCCACTGCTCGGCTTCTGATGCAGCAACGTTCTTAGCTCCGATAGTTTCAAGCATTTCATTGATGTAGGTTCCGTTTCCTGCCGTGTAAATAATCGGATTATCAGCTGAGGGAGTGAAAAGCTCAAAAAGAACGTTCTTCTTTTCATCCTCGGAAATACTGTTTCCGATTTCAGAAAGCTCATCTATCTTTCTCTGCATATCATCCGCAATTGCCTGTGCTGCATCTACCTCACCTACGCACTGTCCGATGAAGGTTATGTCCTTCTCAATATCATTAAGAGATGCACTGCTGGGAATATCAGCTATGCAAACACCTGTCTCGCGAACAGTCTCAAATACGTCAATGCCCTGGCTTGCGCTCATTCCTGATGTAAATATGATGTCAGCTTTAAGTGCAATGATCTGCTCCTGATCCGGCGTCATCATATCGAACTGGGGAATATCGGCTTTGAGCTCTGATCCATAGCTTGCAAATGAATTGGTGTCACATGCGACTATCTTATCTGCAAGGCCAAGATCTATAAGAATTCCAGTTGTAGATGGTGCCATTGAAACAATGCGCTCTACAGTCTCAGGAACTGTGATTTCATTACCGCTTCTGTCTGTAGACACAGTGCCTGCAACTTCTGCATCCCCGTTTTCTGCCCCGGCAACCTCATTTTCATTGCTCTCCGGTTCTTTATCTTCTACAGCATTGTTTTCAGCATCTGTATCTGCAGCAGCCTCTTCCGAAGCTGACTCTTCCGATACAGATTCTGTACTCTCTGCCTTAGTGTCTGCTGTCTTATCTGCGCCACAGCCTATTGCAGAAAGTGCCAGCATGCACCCCATCATAATTGCTACAAGTCTTTTTTTCATAATGTCTCCTTTTTCGAGAATTGGTTATTCTCATTTTTGTGTAAGATTCTTTTGCCTCAAATATAATAACCATTGTTCCCGAAAAAATCAAAAAACAATTTTGCCTGTTACACCCATGTGAAAAATTATGACTTCTTATATCTGTGTCTTTTTCGATAGCATTCCTGACACATATTGAATCTGAAAGACCATTTAAGCTTCTTTCCACAATAAATACAGGTTTTCATACTAAGATTCTGCTTATCAAGGATTTTAAACATTTTTTCGGATATACGTCTCTTTTCCTCAAGAATTCCCGAAAGATCATCCTCTTTTCCGAAAAATCGGGTGAAAGCATAAAGGAAATCATATACCGCACTGCTTATTTCAAGCATCTGCAGAGCATCCTTTTCATCCTCATCCACATTTTCTGCCCTGTAATCATCCATGGTTCTTTTAAGATCCGGCACCCTGCCCTCAGCAAGAACACTGTAAAAATCCAAGTACACTCCAAAGGTCTCCCTGCTGTCCGGATTAGTCGGAATCCTGATGAACTGCCTTATCAGTTCACGCTTATCAGCGATCTGCTCAAGAGCCACTGCAATCTTTATCTTTTCGGAAATATCCCCTTTATCATAAAAATCACTCGCCGGTATCTCATTCCACATCTCGAGTATGGTTGATACTTTTCCGTTCTTTCCCAGAAATTCCTCGGGTATGCTTATCATAGCTTTGTCTATGGGCCTTACCTTTTTATTAAGCAGTTTTTCTATCATCTCATAGTCAAAATATGATGTCACATAGCCTGTATCATATATTCCGTATCTTCCCGCACGGCCGGCAATCTGCTTTACCTCCGAAGCATTAAGCCGTCTGTCGTCTTTTCCGTCGAACTTCATGGTCTGCAAAAATACTATGCGTCTTATTGGCAGATTCATTCCCATTCCTATCGCATCAGTTGCAACGACCACTTTTGTCTCGCCACTTGCAAACTTACCGGCCTCACGATGCCTCACATCGTATGGTAATGCGCCATAGATCACGCTGCAATTAATCCCCTTGTCCTGGAGTTCTGCCGCTACGCTGTGTACGTCTCTTCTGGTAAAAACAATAAGCGCATCACCATCCCTTACATCCTCGGGAAATCTAAAGTCCATGGCATATTTATCCATAACAAGCGGCGTCATTCGCTTATGATACATAATCTCATACGTATCCCCGCAGGATAGCACCATCTTCTTCAAGGCTTCTTCCGCATCCGGTGAAGCACAGACATGTATGATCTTTGCCCTGATCCCAAGTATAGCGGCAGTCCACGATCCACCTCTTTGCTCATCAGCTATCATCTGGGCTTCATCGATTACAGCCATATCCCATTCTTCTCTGATATCGAGCATCTCAATGGTGGAGGATTGATGAAAAGCTCCCGGCATAAGTATCCTCTCTTCACCGGTTATCATTGCACAGGGAACGCCCTCACGGTTCATTCTTTCATATTGCTCATAGGCAAGTAGCCTAAGCGGTGCAAGATAAATGCCACTATCTGCCTTCTTTAGTTCTTCCATTGCCTGATAAGTTTTTCCGGAATTCGTTGGTCCGATATGGATTATAAATCTTCTCTCCATCTGCCTTGCAAGCGGAAACAGCATTGTCAGATCATCCGGTGTGGAAGATTGAATATTTTCGTATAGAAGCTTCTTTGCTTCCATAACCTTCTTGATACGCTTAGTAAGATATGTATAGTTTGGATTATGATCGAATTGTTCAAAGACTACCTGCTCCGAAAGATTTTCCCTTAGATAATATATAATATCCTTAATTTTTCCGGTCTCGCGCAGGTGCTTCATTATGATCTTGGAAGCAACCTTTTCCCTGCTGTCAGTTGCAAAGGTCACTATTTTCTCATCCTCAGCCTCCATCAAGAATTCATAAATTATATGCGAAAACTGAGGGAATGTTTCATGTATGTTTGTAGCGTTAAGCTTTTCGGAAAGCCGGCTGCAGAACTTTTCTATATTACCCCTGTACAGCTCCTGCTTCTGCATTTTTCCGTAAGCAGTTTTTCCGTCCATGAAAAACCTGTCATTTTGCAAGGACTTAAGACATGCTGACAGTACTCCCCGCTTTATGACAGATATATTTTTTTCCCAATATTCATTAAACTCATTCTCAGGAAAAATATTCCTTGCATGAGTTATTTCATTTTTAAGCTTTGCTCTTTTTCTGGCAAATCTGTGCTGATATTTTTTTGATGACATACATTCTCCTCGCTAAGCATATTTTACAGGCTTTTTCATAGAGAGTACAACCCCAAAGGTACCCATTCCAAACGGACTCCTTTGGGGTTGTACATAAAAAACTCTGTCACAATAATGCACTGATCAGATCATTCATCAAAATTCAGCTCAGGATATTTTACAACAGCGCTCTTGTAGAATTCCTTTAACGCCTTTTCCTTATCACATTCGCCTCTGATATACTTTTTAAAGGTTTGCAAGAATGAATCATTAAGTCCTGCGTCATAAGGTCCTACATGGGACATATCGATTTTAGGCGCAGCCTGTGAAAACAGTTGGATGTGATTCTGTCCGTTTAGGAATTCCGACTTATAATCCGAAACAGCAAGAGAATCCATTCCTGATTTCGTATTTGTATAATCCTCAGTTTTCTCGGTAATATCAAGCATGATAGCCTTATCACATGTAAGCTTTCTTATGATGTCAGCTACAAGATCGGCATTGTCCGTTCCTCTCGCACCGGCAATCCATGTTCCGCCCCAGTACCAGGCTGCAGGCCCTTCACACACAGCCCAGTCACCATAGCCCGCTTCACCTGCATTTCCAAGAAGTGTGAAATTAATTCCCCATGTGGACATGAAGAATCCAAATACCTTTGATTCCGATGTCTGATCAAAATTCCAATCATCGGACCATTGGCTGGTATCACCCATCCAGCCATTCTCCATGTATTTTTTGCACATATCAGCCCATTCCAGTAGTTTGTCATCAATCTGTATCTTGGGTGAAGCCGCAGTAGGGTCATCTACCCAGGGATTAGTTACATTGTTTGAAAATACTCTGAAGCTGTCCTCTGTTCCGGAAAGCATCTTATAGCCATTTGCTGCCATTTTTTCCGCAACACTGTCAAATCCTGCCCAATTTGAGAGCATTGCCTGAACCTCATCAGGGTCATCCGTTCCCAGTACTTCCTTTGCAATCGATCTCTTATATGCGAAAAGTCCGGGAGTAGCCTGCCAGCTTGTTCCCTTTAGTTTTCCATCTCTTGTGGTAGCTATTGTCTTTGTGTACGGGTACTGATCAGCAAGTTCTGTCTCTGTAATTCCAAGGTCATTTATGACATCAAGCGTATAGTCAGATTCTACATATTTCAGAATATAGTCCGCTTCCATCAGGAACATATCTATCCTGCTGTCCTCAGGCCTATCCATATTCAGCAAAAGCTCTTCATCAAGAACATTCTGGTATGCATAATCATCAGATGGTGTGATGCTCCATTTAACCTTTACATTTCCAATTTGCCCGGTTCCATCTCCATTGTCAGTATATCCCGGATAAAAATCCGTCATACGTTCTTCAAACTCCGTATTCCAGCAGTAAATGTTCAGAACGCTTCCGCCATCGCTACAAACGGGAGCTTTATTATTTTCTTCCGCTGCTGCATCAGGGGTCTCTCCCTTACTCTTAGCGCACCCGAAAAGTGATAAAACAAGACAGGATACTAACGATACAGCAATCATGGTAGTCAGTTTTTTCATCTTCATGACAGCCTCCAATTCATTATCAGATATGTATCTCATTGATGCTCTCATCGAGAACCTTAGCGATATCATTCAGTTTGTCGCTTCCCTCTGCCACAACCTTCAGTTCATCAATAATACTTGTCATGGTATCTGATGTTTCCTGAGAACTTGCAGCATTTTCCTCAGCTATAGCCGAAAGACTTACAACAGTATTAAGGATATTCTCTCTTGCATCATTTAACCTGTCCGCACTATCCCTAATGCCTTCTGCGTTACTTAATGAATCATCAATACCATCACGTACGATTCTGAAAGCATCCTCAGTCTGCTCAACCAATTTGCTCTGCTGCTGCATAACACCTCTTACTTCATCCATTATTTCAACTGCCTTCATGGAGTTATCAACAAGCTCTCTTATAATGTCATCTATACTCTGTGCTGATTCACTTGACTCTGAAGCAAGCTTTGAAATCTGTGTAGCAACTACAGCAAAGCCTTTACCTGCATCTCCTGCTCTGGCTGCCTCTATGCTTGCGTTTAGAGACAAGAGGTTGGTTTCATCCGCTATGGCAGCAATAAGGCTGGCAGCTTCCTTAATCTTCTGAGCTGCCTGGTTGGTTTCATTAGTCTGCTCGTAAATTCTTTCAATTGAAGCGGTCGTATCCTTATTAATTCTGCCAAGTTCCTCAAGAATCGAGAATGCTTCTTCACTTGTGTTCTTCATATTATTGGCTGTCTCGGTAAGTCCGTTTACCTGCTCTCCGGTATCAAGGATCATCTTTCCGATTACACCTACGTCAGTATTAGCCTTTTGTGTCTCATCCGCCTGAGATGCTGCACCTGTAGCAATGTCACTGACCGCATTTTCAATATTGTTCGCATCATCGGAAGTATTCTGAGCACTCTGAGAAAGGTCTCCGGAGGTCTTATACAAAAGCGTACTCTGGGTCTGAATTTTCTCCACTATAGTAACAAGCTTTGTACGCATGGCTTCTACAGAGCCGGCAATAACTCCTGTCTCGTCTTTTCTTTTAACCAGTATTTCTGTTTCCTTATCATCAGAGAAGTCAAGATCACCGATTTTATCGACAAACTTTGCAACCGTATGAATTGGCTTTGTTATTCTTCGTGCCTCAACCCATCCGAAGAGAAGCATTACAACAAAGATAATGACACCGGTTATAAGTGCAAGCATTGTCATGTGATTAAGAGTTGATAGAAAATCCTTTTTCTCAACAGCAACAGTAAGAACATAGCCCTTATTACTTGCATAAAAAGCAGCTATCTCTTCAACACCGTTGAATGTATACTCAATAATTGCAGGTTCTGTAACTTTGCCTCCTGCGAGTGCCGTCGCAATACCTCGTATAGTCTCATTTTCAGTCTGACGTCCTATTTTGTCGTGATCAGGATGATAAAGCGTGATTCCATCGTCTCTCACAAGATAACAGTAGCTGCTATCACATCCCTCCATCCTGGCTCCCTGCAAAAAGGCTTCAAGTCTGGAAGGCACCTTACGTATATCTATGTCAAATTTTGTAAGGTTAACAGCTGTTTCCAAACGTGCTCCATACAATTGAGCTGTCATGAAAAGATAATTTGAATTAACCTTCTCCAGCTCCTGTCTGACAGGTATCGTAACCACTATCAGTATTGCCACAACCGTAGCAAATACCGCACCACCAATCGTACACATAATTCTGAAACCGATCGATGCAAAAATCGGAACCTGTCGATTTTTCGTTTGATTTGATACATTTTCAGTCATGGTTTTTCTCCAATCCCAATAAGTTAAATCGTGTTTTAAACACACTATTAAATTGTGCACTTTATTTTATTATTAAACTGATATACCCCATATTCAAATTAAATAACTATAAAAAATCATTAGATTTTTCTAACATCTACGAATAAACCTTGCGCATAGATCAATGGAAATCATTTACGTTATTGAGTATAATTATAATGACGTAAAAAATCGTTATATGAAAGGAACTCATATGGAAAACAATGCGTCTCGGGTACTTATAGTCGATGATATGCCGATAAACAGAATGATTCTTTCTTCTCTTCTGGCATCAAAAGGTGTTTTGTCAGATCAGGTTGAGAGCGGTCGGGAGTGCCTTGATATCTGCAAGGAAAAATCCTACGATCTGATCCTTATGGATCATCGCATGCCTGAAATGGATGGGGTTGACACATTTTTAGCCCTCCGAAAGGAGTTCGAAAAAAGAGGTGTCAATACCCCTGTGATCTGTCACACCACAGAAGAGGGACGTACAAATATTAATCTTTACAAGGCATCCGGTTTTGCCGACGTTCTTATAAAGCCGATTGACCCCAAACAATTATATGAAGTGCTCATGACCTATCTTCCCGAAAAAAGCTCCCTTGTTCAGGAGGTTCATGAACGCACTGTAGATTCTCTTATTAGCAATATGGAAAACAGCTCCGTTTCTGATGAAGAGCTGAAAGAAGAACTGGACAAGCTTCCTATTTGGTTAAAAACCGTACCTCACATCAATCTTGTGGAAGGAATATCAAATTGCGAAACAGCTGAAGATTATATTGATGCACTTTATGTTTTCTATTCTTCTATTGAAACAAAGTGCCGGGATATCGAGAAGCATTTAGTATGCGAAGACTGGACCATGTATAAATTATGTGTCCATTCCTTAAAGAGCATGGCCCGGCTTATAGGCGCAAAAACCTTGTCAGCAGCAGCTGCAGACCTTGAGGAAGCAGCAGAAAACGGCAACTATAGAAAAATAAGGAATGAAACCACTCAGTTCCTTAATACCTACAGATCTTTCACTAATCTTCTTTCAAAAATAAAGGACGATGAGGATATAAAACATCTTATCCACACATCCTCTGAACAAAGTGCAAAAAACGAAGATGCGGATTCTGATGAAGACATTAGCAAAACCATCCTGTTTGTGGTGGGTAATACCGGAATAATCCCTAAGAGTATAGAAAAAGCTCTCATTTCCGCAGGCTTTAAGGTTACTGTTATTTCCGATGAGCCCAACATGATAATCGCTTATCGGTCCAGAGTGGAGCAGATTATTTACTATCCGGAGACCAATGATAAATCCCACATCAAATTAACAATGAACCTGCTTGGAGAAATGTGTCAGGATGATTCAAAGATTTTGTGTCTTGCGGGAGACCCTCAGGATATCGATATAGCCATGTCTGCGGGCGGAGCAGCCAGAGTATCGCGTTTTTACAAGCGCCCTATCAACATGGATACCTTTATTGATGATATTAATTATTTTTCATATCTGTTATCCGAGTATCGCAGGGTCAAGACGATATTCATCGTAGATGATGATCCTGATTATCTGACCATTGTAGATCACTGGCTTTCATCTGTTTACCATGTATCAGGCTTTAACAGTGGTGATGATCTGCTCAAAGGACTAAAAGCAACCATTCCCGATTTGATACTGCTTGATTATGATATGCCCAACATGGATGGATATGAGCTCATGAAAAGAATCCGGACCAATCCGGATACAAACAATATCCCTATCATTTTCCTCACAGGAAAAAATGATAAGGAGCATGTATTTAGAATCCTTGAATATAAACCCGACGGATATCTCCTTAAATCCTCTCAGAAGGACAACCTTATTGATGCCCTTCAGAGATTTTTCTCAGAGGATTTGTTTAATAATTCGTTATGTACTGTATGGCCAACTACCATGTAGGGCAGCCTCTTAGTTTAATATTTCAGCTATGGCCGCAAGGAGCTTTGGCTTTCCTTCCGCCTTCGATATTACGCCGGCAGGTCTGCAATTCTCCATGATTTCCTGAGATGACGTATCATCCTTCCCTGTTCTGAAAAGGACAGGGATATTTTTTGATGAGTCATTCTCTCTTATAGCATTTAACGTGGCAGGACCATCCATATCCGGCATTCCGTAGTCAAGTAGAATAATGTCAGGTGCTTTTTCAGAAATTGAATTTAACGCAGCTCTTCCCGAAGTCACCGCAGATACCTCATATCCACCGCGCTCAAGCCACCTGGACACAATCTTTAGCATATCTTCATCATCATCCACAAGTAAAATATGTTTCATTGAAATCCTCCTGTTTTCAATAACCGACTTTCTACTAAATCATAACCATTTTTTATAACATTACAGTTAAAAAGTAATAAAAAAATGATTAATTAGCTTCAGGGAGCAATTTAGTAGTATGATAATAAAAAAATTGGAGGTACAGACATGGGAATACAATCAATAGATGCTGAAGATGATCAGTTTGCATACCGCTATGATACTCAGCTTTTGATCGACAGAAGAGATCAGGATTTAGACGAGGATGAAATCGCGGAATACATCACAGATCACTTTGAAGGAAACAGTCTGATCGCTGCAGGTGATGAAGAACTGATCAAGATACATTTTCATACAAACGAACCCTGGAAAATTCTTGAGTATTGCAATACTATCGGTGAAATCTATGATATCGTCGTTGAAGATATGATAAGACAATCAAACGGGCTTCAGGGCTAAGAAAACACGTATCTGTGGAAAAACATTTTCACAGGTACGTGTTTTATATTTACTCGCTTTTATGATTCATTTAAACGTCACAAATGATCCCTCCCGGCGTTTGCTTTCGTAAGCACCCTCGTCGGCTCTTGTGTAAAGGGACTCAAAAGAGTCAGTATTATCACATAAATAAAAGCTTGCTCCGACACTCATGCTTATTTTTCTCTCTCCCAGCTCAGGGATACTGATTTTATCCAGATTATTAAAGAATCTGTCTATGATCAAACGACCGGTTTTCTTACTTATAACTCCCTCTGAAAAGGCTGCAAACTCGTCACCGCCCAGTCTGAAAACCACATCATTATTTCTGAAGGATGACTTCATACATTCAGCAATGGCGATGATTACCTTATCGCCTGTCTTATGGCCAAAATTGTCATTTATAGATTTGAAATTATCAGCATCCATAAGGCAGAACATGCCTGTTCTTCCCTCAGCCATAAGGCGCTTAATTTCTGCTTCTCCGCTGCCTCTGTTACGGATTCCTGTCATGCTGTCTGTCTCTGATTTTTTTCTGAGACTTTCCTGGCGCTTTCTATCCTCGTCAATGGACTCGAAAGCAAGAAGCACCTGAGAAAGTTTACCTTTATCATCGTGCTCCACAGCAATAAATCTGATGCGCATCCAGCATCCCTTATAGTCCAAAAATTCCTGCGAAATTGAATTTACACCCTGCATTCTTGCATCAAGAGTCTCAGGCTCCATAAAACTTACAACCAGATTTCTGGATTGGTCTGAGAACATGGTTTCCGCCATTGTTCTTGCATTTTCCTTAAAGGTCTTTGAGGACTGACTTATCATTAAGTCATCCCTGGTTTCATTCATTCTGATGAGCTTTAAGGTATCTTTTTTCAGATCTATTTTCAGAACACAGGCATAAATATCTGCAATAGCATCAACTTCATTACTAAGCTCCACTGTGCGCCTGTTTTTTGCAGTAAGAATTAGGAAAATCATTAAAAGAATTGCTGCTGCAAGTAAAAGAAACACCCCCGTAATCATATAAATTGATCTTAGAGGAAAAAAAGCGATAGATTTGTCGAGAACAACAACAGTTTTCCATACGCCGTTTATATCCTCAACAAAAGCGATATCAGGCAGGTTATAATCCTGTAGATCAACAAAGTTGTCGTTTGTATTAAGAATGGCATCATAGATCTTTTTATCAATCTCTTCTCCATCATCATAGAGGTGCTTTTCGAGGTGAGAAGCCTCCGAATGGGCAATGATATATCCATCATAGTCAATAACAAAAGCTTCCTTTATGGTCTTGTCCTTGGCGCTGTCCTCCATCATTTTCTGAACACCATCAATGTAAATATCCATGGAAACCACACTCTCCTTGTCATCAAGGAGCTGGCTGATAGACATCATATACGCAAAAGTCTGGAGATTCATATATGGCTTTACGGCAACGATTTTCCCATCGCCTCTTACTGCATCAATGTACCAGGGACGGCTTAATGGATCATAGTCCTCCGGTGGTTCCCAACCGCTTCCATCAAGATATGTTCCCTTATAGTATCCATAAACACCTGTATTATTGTCTCTTATAACCTTTGCATAGGTCTCGGTTTCATTAATGAGATAGGCACCGACCTCCTCAGTAGTAGTACCCTCTTCTTCCATGGCATTTATTTTTGCAGCAGAAAAAGACACAGCATCCATAGGTATCCTCAGATAAGCGCTGAATTCCTGAGCCATTTCTCTTGTCCTGTTACGCCAAATACCTATGATATTCTGTTTGGACACGTCATAAAGAGCGTTAAATATGCGAATTATAATTACCATGACGATAACCAGAGCAGAAATATAAATGACTATCCTGCCCAAGCCAACCTTATTTTTTCGACTTTGCATCTACATAACCTCTTAAGGTTTTTCAGCTTAAATGCCTGATCCCTATAAAAACGCATAATTACATATGGTTATTCTACCCACTGCCAAATGCAAACGCCATAAAATGAATATTAAATAATAATAAAAACAAATAGGATGGCTTCTATTTGGAAGCTGACTGTAAATCCAAATTATGATGAAAATGAAGTAATAGAAGGCTGATTTGTATAGAGTAAACCAACACCCAAACAATAGATGGGGCTGTCTATGACAGCCCCATTGTATCGGTTTCTAGCTTTTATCTCATCTGCTCCACTTCATAAGCGGTTATATTATCCAAAACATAGATAACATCATCATCTGTAATTATGTACCGACCGTTGCCGGACTCAAAATATGTGAATGTGACTCCACTAACATTGAACCTCTCAGCATAGGTTGCACCTGTACGCTGCTCAGGAGCTACAGTGTATGTACCATAGAACTTCTTATTTCCATCAGCAATAAATGCTATATCCTGCTTGCCTGTATTATACAGAGCAACAACGATTTCATCCCCATCATTATTCGATCCAAATAAGCCTGTGACAAACTGTGATTCTTTAACAGAAGATGCCGGTACCTCAGCTGCAAACGCTGTACATGTCATCCCCTGTAAAAATAAGCCGATTCCAAAAATAATTGCTGTAAGTATTTTAAAACTTTTTTTCATGATTTTTATCCCCGCTTTTAACCTTTATGGTGTGTTTTTTTCTTTCAACAGGTAGAAGCTTATCAAGGTTTATATCACATATTTATCACTCTGCCTTGTCCGTCTACTGATTAATGTTTTTAAGCTTTTTTTATAAATGATTTAGCTTTTTGCCGTTTTTTGTACACATTTGGGGTATATCATTTTCAAAACCCAACCTATAGATTCCTTTATTTCTTCAAGGAATTCAGAAAGTCATAAGTTTGATAACATGGTTGATGAGGGAGCCTATCATGAAAAAACTGAAATATAAAATAACTGAACCCCAATTGGAATATATAAAAGAACACACTTTTAACATAGTCTATGATAAGACTCTCTACTGGTTATTTTCAGAGCGCATGCCTATGCTCTATCCTTTCCTGACAAAGAAAAAGAAAGACAATGTGTCTCTTGAGGATCTTCTTGAATATTGCAAAAACCAGGGAATAGAAGTATATCCTATGACTTTTAGAAAAAACATCATATTTACAAATATTGGGGCTTATTTTGATATGCTAAAAATGAAAAAGCGCGGCATCCTCATAAAAAGCAATCAGGTTGCCGCACTCATAGTAGAATATTCTAAATATTGTATTTCAAATTTTCCTGCAGAAATACAGGATTTTTGAACGAATTTATATTTTTGCGTTCAAGAAATCAAATTTCCATACTGATTAAGAGTCAGTTCCAGATCAGCCTTAATCGTCTTATTAAGACAGAGTCTGACGTTTGTCATATCACTGAAATCCACAAACCTTTCAGCGGCTTTTCGAGTGTTTCCGCTCTTTATTTTTCTGTCAATAAGTCGCCCACGCAGCATGTTTTCATCGGCCTTTATAGAGATTGTATAATCAGCATAATCCTTTATTTCTCTCCATCCGTCTTCATCAAGCAGCAGATAATTGCCCTCCAGAAGAACTATGTCTTTTTCCACTAAGATTGCGTTCTCAACGGGGTTGTGAAGGTGTCTGTCATAAGATGGCCAGGGTGTCTTTTCTTTCTCAAAAAGCTCTTTTATTCGTTGTTTTAATAAGTCCAGATCAAAGGTTATCGGTGCCCCTTTGATATCGACCATTCGCACTTCTGCTCCATCGCGGATTGTGTTATGTGTCAGCAGATACTCCTGCCTTCTGTGGAATCCATCCATCCCAATCGCCTGAAGGTCCTTAAATTCATCATGTTCCTCAGACAGCTTTTGTAAAAAACTGCACAGTGTACTCTTTCCGGCACCGGGAGGTGCTGCCAGCAATACAAGAAGTCTCCCACCCTTTTCCTTCTGAGACTGCGACAATTCTGATAGCAACGGTAGGAAAATATTATTAACTGATTCCTCGCTGTAGGATGCATCTACATCTATTCCGTTTATATTTACACGGTAGTTATGATTCATTTATAATCCGCCTTTTCTAAGCTTTCTTAATGTATTTGCCATTATCTCTTTTTTAATGACTACCGATAAGCCCTATCAAGTGACAGGTACATTACTCATCAAAAGTAAATCTGTCAAAAATACAGGTTTCTTCAGGATCATCTGAAATAAATTCAAAATATACAGCATGTTTTCCGATAACACCTGTTGTTATCTTTGCAGTAGCTTTGGTCACGTCACCATCAAATGAAAGCTCTGCAATTTCACGTCCCTGATAGGAATCGATGCGGACCTTGACCTTAACCTTCTTTGCCTCTTCAAGAATTACAGTAACCGTCTTCGGAGAATTAGCTCCAAACTGCAGGTACCTAAAGCCCACAGTTGTTCCATCCGTAATCCCCACAACAGGAGTGGAAAGATCATCTATTTGCTCGTAGGAAGGGCGTACATAGGCATGTTTTTTACTTCCGAAAATATGGCAGGCATAACCTGATGAAATCCATGAAAACGCATCAATGCCGTTTATATGAGGTCCCTGAGAGGTCATCTCCACAGGCTTTGTCGAAACCGGCTCTCCTCCGATAAACTTCACATCGCCAATATAAAGATTTCCATCGGTTCCCATAGCAACTTCGATTGGCTCAAGCATTGCCTGTCTCGAATACTCGTTTACACCTGTCTGGCGATGATAAAATACATACCACTTTCCGTTCACTTCCATGATTGACCCATGATTATTACCCCACTGGTAAGTCATGGTACCTTTGCCTTCAGAATCGTGAAGTATCTCTCCACCGTTAAAGCTTATGTCACCGCCATCATGAAAAGGTCCAAAGGGACTGTCGCTGAATCTATAAGAAAGAAATCCGTTATTTTCGGTGTAAACACCAAGCTCCGGAACCGGTTTCTCATATCGCTTTGAATATATGTAGACATATTTCCCCATAACCTTACGGGGACTTGAGGCTTCAAAAAATCCGTCAATCAATGAAATATGCCCATCGTCTACAGGATTCCACGGACAGGTTGAATGTCCGAGAGGATTCTCCACAAGTGTTCCTTCCTTTATTGTAGCCATGTCATCCTCAAGCTCGGCAATATAGCAGGGTGCAGCGCAGCCTCCCCAATATGCGTATACTCTGTCATCATCATCTACCAGAATACCCGGATCAAAACCAAGCTTTGTCTCCACAGGATTTTCAAAAGGTCCCCAGGGTGTTTTAGAGCTTGCAACTACCACAAGACTTCCGCAATGTTCCGTAGCGTACATGTAATAGGTATCACCGCGTTTTACAACATCCGGTGCATAAAGTACGGAATCATAGTGTGTCTCATAAGCTACACCATGGCAGGTCCAATCAGTAAGATCCTCAACAGGTGCAGACCATACCACATAGTTTCTGCCACAGTACTTATCCTTTTCAATATCATGTGATCCGTATACGTATACTCTTTTTTTATTGTCATGTTCAAAAACTCTCGGCTCGCCATCCGGAACATGCTCCCAGAGCGGCATATACGGATTAGCCCCCTTTATAAACTTCTTCATATCAAAAACCTCCTCAAAAAACTATTACAAAATTCCCGTAAAACATAGTCAATATTTTCATTCAAAAACAGCTCAAATTCAAGTGGATAAACGAAATCTCCTGAGACGAGGACAATTTGTAACCATTCTTAATCTGTCCTGCGCTTTTTAAGATCGTTTTTATTCTCGTACATATTCTTATCCGCACGCGTAAATACCGATGCTACGCTGTCATCGTTTTCATAACTGGATGTTCCGCAGGCTATTACAATTCCACCATCTCCAAGTGCTTCTTCATTGCGTTTCCTGATAATATTTACAAGTTCAGTAATGTTTTTGTAATCCTCTCCCTTAGAAATTACCACAAACTCATCACCGCCTATGCGGTACACCGGACTAAATTTAAACTCTCTGCATATAATAGAGCAGGCATTACGAATGTAGTCATCTCCTGCCTTATGACCTTTAGTATCATTAATTTTCTTCAGGTCATTAACATCGAATATCGTAACGGCAAATTCAGGACATTCCCCGCTCATGATGAGATTATCCAGCTTTCTCTCTTCATCCTGATATGCATTTTTATTTTTTACACCGGTCAATGCATCAATGTGAGCCTGACTCTGAACCTTTGCAAGACGCTCCGTATATTCGTTCTTGATGCGCATGGCATCGGTCACATCCTGACACAGTCCAAGCAGGCATTGACGCCCCGTATCATCTGTAAATTTCAGTTTTGTAGTTTGAAACCGTCTCTGATGTCCGGTAGCATCCGGCACATTTTCATAAAATATATAAGGTTTATCCATAGACAATGCTTTTTTATCATCCTCAATAAAATGCATTGCTGTATCCCAGTCAAAAATCTCAAAATCTGTCAGTCCCACAACACCATCCGGTGTCTCTTTATGCGCATAATCAGCAAAGGCCTGATTACAAGCCAGATATTTTCTGGTAACCACATCTTTTGAAAAAGTCATGGCAGGCATATTGGTAAGCAAAGCGGACACTGATTCCTTTAATTCCGCTATTTTCCTATTGGCATCCGCTTCCTTTTTCAGACGCTCATTCTCTTCCTGAAGCTTGAAATATTTTTCAGACCTATCGGAAATATCATCAAACTGCGTTTCCTCTATATCTGAACTATCTTCCACATTCCATTCATGCAAAAGATCAATTTCATCTTCCATGAACTTCACAAAATCATCAGGTGGAATAGGCCTTGAAAAATAAAAGCCCTGCTCATAATCACAGCCCATCTCTGCCATCTTTTTCTTCATTTGGGCTGTCTCTATTCCCTCTACGACCACTTCCATATTAGCATATCTGAAAAGCCTCATTAAATCAGGCAAAAAATCAGCTTTACCAGCAAAATAAGATTCCGTAAAAGTCATATCTACCTTTACAACATGGATTGGAAGATTCATAAGACTTGTGAGATTAGAAGCTCCTGTCCCGAAATCATCAAGTGAAAGCTCAGCACCAACAGCCTGAAGCTCCGCTATCTGCATCTGAATCATTTCATAGTCATCCACCATGGATTCAGTTATCTCAAAATCAAAAATGTCCATTGGTACATTATGTTTAGCAGCAATATCGGAAAATTCTCCGGATAAATTATGGTTCATGCACTGTGTGGGCGAAAGATTTACATTTATAAAATCAATCCCAAGTTCAGAAGGGTCTATCCTTTCCAGAAAAATGCAGACCTTTTCAAATATCTGCCTTCCAATTTCCATAATATCGCCATTTTTTTCCGCAATCGGAATAAAATCAAGTGGCGGAATATCCCCGATAACAGGATCCTTTAATCTCGCAAGTGCCTCTGCTCCGCATACCCTTCCCTCTTTAGTACCGTAAATAGGCTGAAAATATACTTCAAAGCGATTGTCTGAAACAGCGTTTTTTATAGCTCTTTCCACAGCTTTTTGCTTTTTTACTCCCTCAATCAGTTTATCCGAAAATACATAATTTCCCCGCCTATTTTCATTATATGCATTTGCAATACCATATCTTGCAAGATCACCTGTAAGTAGCTCATTATTCAATATCAGATAATCCGGCAACAACATAGCAGAAAGCTTCAGCGGTATATCACCATAATAAAATCTCTGTTGAATATCATACTGCTCCTTCCAGTCCTCCATAATCATTCTGGGATCGGTTTGGAGACGCCCTTTCATAAAAATAACAAAGTTTCCGTTTCGGGTATAAAAATGATAAGCCTTTGGATAAGTCTTAATTAGCCAGCTTGCAACGGCCCTCAATCCGTCGTTCACCTTATTAATGCTGTATACCGATTTGGATGCTTCATAATTGTGAATGGAGATTGTCATAATACTGAAAGGTCTCTTATTTTCCCAATAGTCAAGCCCGATTCGGTCCAAAGCATTCTTATTCATGAGTCTTGTCCTGCTTTCTCTGTATAGATCAGGATTCTCTGAGGTCAGGAAAATAATAAGGATTGCTATAATGCTGAAGTAACTGGTCACAAGCATATGATAAAACTGTTTCCTTATCAGTATTCCAAACAGGAGAACAACATTGAAGGAAAAAAGGCCCGCTTTCATCCTTCTTGATAGTTTTAACCAATTGTATATTACCAGTATTAGTGAGATTATCAGATAGAAATATGTGCTAAAATAAATGATTTTATATAGAAAACAGTTATGATAGCCGTCTTCCGTAAACGTATATATAGTTGCTGTCCATGGCGTAGACAGTATCAAAAAACAGGCTGTGGCAGCCGGAATTGCTGTCACGATCCTGAAAATATAATTGTTTCTATGACTGTGTGCGGACTCTGCCGTATACGCAAAAAGAGCCCATCCTCTTATGATAAACCCAAGAAAATAGGCATGATTTATGGCATACATAATCCATAACGGAAAAGCTGTCCATATCTCGTTCATCTCACAGGAGATAATGTCAGCGGAGGTCATAACAAGATTTGCAACCATAACAAGCCAGAAACAGGTGCTCTGTCTTATAGGCAGATTCCTTCTGACTCCATAAAAAACAAGCAATATAATCTGAATAGGAATTGTTGCTAACGCAAAGTCATAGTTGAAGGGACTGATCCAATTAATCATGTACCTCCTCCTCTTTAAAACATTTCATTAAAATTCCAAAGCATCGAATTTTTGTAACAGCTCCCGTATTCTATCCAGATAGCTGCCGATCAATTCTTTATCTTTATCAGTCAGTCTCTCCTGCATATGGATTTTATGTACCATCCTGATGTAGCATAAAAAGGCGGCTTTCTCTATCACTTTTTTTAGTCGGTCTTCGTCGTCTGTATCCAAATAGGATCTTAGGAAGCAATCAAAAAACTGTTTTGAGATCTCATATGAAAAACCCATAAAATTTTCAATAACCGAAGGATCATTTTCTCCAAGTATCACATAAAAATAGTAAATATCACTGATTTCAAAAATAGGATGTCCGGTGGAAAGTCTGTCCAAATCTATAAGTAGCAGTTCTCCGTTATGTAAAAATACATTTCCTGTATGAAAATCTCCATGAACAAGATTATTTGTATTTGGAACATTATCAATCAATTCTTTACATTTTTTAGCAAGAGCTTCATCCTCAATTTCCACTCCGCCGAAAAGATAGTTGTTAATCCGGCTCTTTACCGATGTGAATCCATCTTCCTTACTAACCTTAATATTGTGGATTTCCCGGCAAATATATGCCATTTTTTTAGCATACTTTTCAGCCAGCGCAGGATTTTTTGCAATCAGTGTCGAAATTGTCTCTGAATCAAGCAGTTCATACATTGCTCCATATCTGTTACCTACAGACACAATACCAAAGGAAATCGCTGTCGGCACGCCTAAAACAAAGGCTTTTCTGCTATGTGCTATTTCCCTCTCCACATCACGATATGTATTATTCTGATTGAAGACCTTGATTACCAGTTCATCATTATAGCGGTATACCTTGCTTTTAGATCCCCATCCGATCATTTTACAGCCATCTATAGAAACCTCTTTATATTTCCTGTA
This sequence comes from Butyrivibrio sp. AE3004, assembly GCF_000703165.1. Classification (NCBI taxonomy): domain Bacteria; kingdom Bacillati; phylum Bacillota; class Clostridia; order Lachnospirales; family Lachnospiraceae; genus Butyrivibrio; species Butyrivibrio sp. AE3004. Next base: position 375,973 of record NZ_JNLQ01000001.1, on the reverse strand, counting down.
TCTGGCTTTTCTATAATCAAAGGTTCCCGGCCATATAAAATTGACATGTTTAATGAACTCTTTAAATGCTCCGGTCTTGTTCAGAGATAGTTCCACTATCTCGCCAATACTTTGGTAGTACCATCTATGCTGTTCCGGATCGCTCTGATTAAGCGATTCCCATATCTCCTCACCTTTCTCGGAATATGCTCCCGCCAGAGACCTGATGTTAGAGAGCTTGTCAGCCAGCCAGAGCATCTTTACTCCTATATCAGAACTGTTTTTAAGGACAAGCAGTGATTCTTCCTTTCGCCGTTTCCATGATGTACCACGACTCTCCTCCGGATACTTATTCTCGGATTCGGAATTTACAAGATCTGCCACTCTTTTCCCAAATCTCTTTTCTATCTCGTTCAGAGTACCATCAGTATCCTCTACAATATCGTGAAGTATTCCGGCAGTTATGATATCCTCATCGTCTGTCATTGTAGAAAGGATTTGCGCCACCTCCAGGGGATGCAAAATAAAAGGTTTCTCTCCCAATTTGCGAGTCCTTCCCTGATGCATGATAGTCGCATAAATAATAGCTTCCTCAATTTTTTCCATATATTTTCCGTTCCTTAGGAACCCCCTGATTACCCCTTTGACAAAACTTTAATATGTCAATTATTTATCTTTTTATTGATAACAAGGTCCAGGTCATGCCCTTTAATACTAACCTTAATATTATCCGCAAGATGGGTTACAAGTGATTTTTCAAGTTCATCCCATTCTACTTTTGCTCCTTCGGCTATATCCTTGTTCTTTCGAAGACGCTCCTTATATGCCTCAAGTGACCATGTAAGGTCTCCGTTAGAATCAGCCACAATAGTATCAAGCAAATATTCCGGGGTATCATCTATTGGCATAGGCTCAAAAAAAGCATGCATTTTGCCCATTATTCCACGATGTGCTTCATTTTTACCATTGGTGGCAGCTGAAATCAGTTGCTTTTGCTGTTCTCTGTCAAGCAAAGTAATGGTCTTTAGATGGAATATACATTCTTTTCCGGAAACCTCCGCCCAGAACTTACCCTCAAGTCCACCAATAATAGAATGCACCATGTTCATCATCTCTTCTCCGAGTAAATGAAGATGCAACGCTTCCCTTTCAGATACCTCAAGCTGCTCTGCTATTTTATCAATCTGTTCGAGCGCATCTTCTATCCCATATCCCTTGTTAGACACCAGAATTATATCAGTTTTCATTTTTTATTCTCCTGTGCACTTAGACCTAATAGATTCGGTTATCTGCAGACGCACCACTCATGCCCCGCACCCTTACACTGAATATATCAAACTATCTATATGATTATTATATTCGGCAAAGCGTCAATTATCCTATAAAAAAAATATAAACCGATTCTTAATTCTTCATGCCTGTGCCTCTTTTAATAAAAATCCCTTAATGTCTATATCATTCTAATACAGGAAATCCATGCAATATAGCGGTTTTCCTTCTACGTAATCTGTATGAAAATCACTGACTGCCTTCAGAATGATTTTTGCGCTCATGGACGTATCGCGCCTTTTATCTATATAGTATTCTGTGCCATCATCGCTGAAAGCTACTCTTAACCACTCAGGCATAAGGACAACCTGAACTCTTATATCTCCTGATGCTGAATACGCATCCATTATGCGTTCCGTAAGCATTTCCTCAACAGCAAGTCGTATGGACATTGCACGCTTTGCTGAATATCCCACAGACGATGCCAGATCATTTATAAGACTGGTGACGGGAACAATATTTTCTCCGCCTCTTATGATCACGTCTTTTATTCGTCCGGATAAATGAAGAAAACCGTCTTCATCAAAAAAGCCAAGCTTTTTTAATTCTTTTGTATCGGCATTTGTCTTTATGGCAAATGCATCATAATTTTCACTTTCATCATAGGGAATCTTCGAAGTTATAATTCCCTCATCACTGTATTCTTTTCCATCTTTTTCGCAAAAATAATGGTAAAGCGTGGCTTCAATAAACCGGTTTAGTCCAAGCCCATCGCACAGTCCATGAAACATCGAAAAACTCATCACGTTGTCATGATATGTTACATCAAGCATATGGTAGTTTGTTTCTTCACCGCCAATTACTCTGGGTTTGTTTGATTTTGCAATTACAAAAGGGAGGTTATTACGCCGCTTTTTCTACATACTCCTGATAAAGGCTTTCATATGAGTCCATTGCATCCAGGAAAATTTTCATAAACTCATCAGCTTTATACAGTCCATCCTCATTTTGTTTTATATTCTTAAAACTAATGTGGAATATCTCCGGTGAATTGCTGTCTGTATCAAGTATTGGCATATTTCTAAGCTGCGACGGTGTCTGATATACGAGATCGGCAGACCAGAAAACCTCAGAACCTTTACTCCACTTTGTAAAAACAATCTTGCAGCCTATTGGGGTCTTTTTTTCTATTGCATTTGGAAGCTCATAATCCTCTGCTCCAATAGCAGCAAGAACACTTCCTACATTTGAATCATGTCCGCAAAGGAATGTGAAAACCCTTCCATCAGTATTCATCTCATCATAAATTTCGCTAACAAGAGGGTAAGCAACATTTACAGCAATCATTGGAGCTGTGAATAAAACATCACCGTACACATCTTTTATCTCTGATATGCTCTTCCATTGTTCATATGTTAGTTCCTGTCCAAAACCTGCTTTTTGTGTGTCACTTTCTTCGTAGTATTGGAGAACCAGCGCATCACTTACTGAACAAGCAGTTTTCAAAGATCCGCTCACTCCCGGCTCAGCTCCTTCTTTTAATGAAAACTCCTCATCTCCCGCAGTAAATGCTGTAATACTTTGGTCCTTAAATCCATTTGATTCTTCCAGATCGATCACGTCTGATAAAAGCTCATAATTATCATTAAGACTTTTCATTGCATCCGCATAATATTCATAGATCTGATCCTTAGCGTCTTTTTCATATTCGTCCGTCCAAAAAGTAAGCTGAGGGGTGAACACCGGATCCATTTTGTCAAATTCCATATGATACTCAACAGGTAACCCTGCTGTAGGGAACATTCCGGCAGTAAAATACTGTGCTGTCGCAATGGTTCTTTGTTTTGAATTTGCGTAAATTCTAACCTGGCCGTTATCAGGATGATAGTTTGTCGGTATAAGTTCCTCTTCTTCTGCCCACTGTCTGAAATACTGTCCCATCTGAGTTTCAAGAACTCCTCCGCGTAGTGATAATTCACTTGGCGCAGAGGTCCAATTAAACCACTCATGAGGCGTGATCTTACCAAGAAGTGAATCTCCTCCGCTAAGCGGGGATCTAATATTATGTCTACTCAGAATAACAACCTGATCAAGCTTATATCCGTCATAGTCTATAATCCTTCCACCTGCATTCGCTTCTTCATCGATATTTTGGGTTGATCCTGTATTCGTCTCTGTTTCTGTGTTTGATTCAGCATTTACTTCTGAAGTTGCTTCAGAATTTGCTTCTGTATTGTCTTCAGCAGTTGTTTCTGCTTTTGCTTCAGTTGTTGTTTCTGTTTTTGCTTCTGTAGTTTCTTCTGTTTTTGCTTCTGTTTTTGCTTCTGTTGTTGCTCCTGTATTTGTTTCTGTATTTGTTTCTGTATTTGTTTCTGTTTTTACTTCAGTATTATCTTCAGTTTTTAATTCCGAATTTGTTTCCGAGTTTTTCATGTTGGGATTTTTTAAGCTGATTTTTCCACAACCTGTACTTCCTATGACTGCCGCAAGAACCAGACTACATGCTGTTATTACTGTTTTTTTCATAATTTTCTCACCCTTTGTCCTAAAAATACTTCTTGTGGAAGATTCTTAAGAAAAAATACAAGTTAATACGTAATATGAAACAATCTAATTTTTATTTTACTATTCCCTAACCTCCAATATTATTAAATAAGCATAAAAAGTTAATTTCTTTTTTTAGATTTTTCTCCAATATAAAGAATAAAAAGTTCAAAAATTTGTCAGCTTATATTTTTTTGGATTCATACTTTTAATATAAATTGTGCATAATCAACAAATAAATTTAAGTCTATTGAAAGCCATCTTTTGATGTTGTATGATACATCCTACGCAATTTTTTACAGGAAGGAAAAAGGAATTTTAACTACATGGATAATCAATTATATTCTTACGAAGACGCATGCGAACTAATTCAAAATAAGGAACTGAAGATGACTATGAAGCGTGATGCTGACATGAATAAAATCTGCCAGTTTGGCGATCATGGCTCAATTTTGAATGTTAACACTCTTTTATTTAATCGTTACCAGTTTCATGCTACTGAAAAAGATTTTAATGCCATCAAAAGAATGGCTGATTCAGAAAATCTTGCTATCATTTTAAGAGAGACCGATAGGGAAGAAATTGAGGACATTATCTCCGGATATGAAGAAGTAGGAAGTAAAGCAATCCTTTTTATAAAGAACGGCAACAGACTTTTACAGTTAAACGAAACAGAGAAAAATCTGCCTCACGAAATCATTTTCTTTACAAATGAGAATCTTGATCTTATTCTTGATTGCCTTTGTGAAAATAGTACCTACAAGCCAAAAGCAAAGGCTCCGGTACCTGTTGTGAAAGTGACCAAAGTGGTTGAGCCCGAACTTACAGATGAAGAGATAAAAGAAATATATCCCGAAGGCTGTTCTGTTAATCACACCAAATACGGTCAGGGAACGGTTAAATCCATTTCTATGGGAAAAATCATCGTAGAATTCGGCAATTCAATTGAGAAAATTCTTGCAGCAAGAATATGCATTAAAAACAAACTCCTTACTGTAGTTTAATATAAGAGAGCAACTGGGGATGAGGGTCATCGTACTTCATCCCCAGTTTTTATCTTTTGAGAATAACTAACTATTGCTTTATTCTATTTATAATTTTGCTAAAAGAGACAGTAGCCATGAGTCTTTTAACATTATTTTACAGCCAATTTGGTGTCCACATGTTGGATTCGGTGTTTAAAATCCTGCCAAAATATATATTTGACTTCGTCCACATCTTGGGGGCCACTTTAAGTAACGCATTCTGCCTCTTTCTGGTCTTTTCATGATATAGGCAGAACTTCGACCATAAACAACTATAAACTACTCTATAGTGGAGAATTTTGATTTTACTTTTAGCCCATTTGCCACAAATTGTACTGCTACTATTAGTAACATCTAAGATAAGTACCCTATCCTGTAAGATATTTATTCCTCCAGCAAAAAATCTACTATCATCTTCTTTTCTTCTTCCGAAAGAAACTTCATATGACCACGTCCCTTAAGCATATATGTCGCGCAATTCGGAATGATTCTTCCTACTCTTTCAATCACACTTGCTTTATCATCATGTCTCTGCTCATCTGTACAGCATGCTTTCATCAAAAAATGCCAAGCCTGCCATACCTTCAATAAATTTTCGGATATACTTTTCATCCGGGATGTTCCAGAAAAATCCCGAGCGTGCAAGCACCTGTATGGTATACTCGCATTTTTCCTCTACAGGCACCGCTCCATAAACGTTTTTAATCTGAAAATCTTTCGAGTAGATTCCACTCAGACGTTCACTACCGGTAACCACCAGTCGCAACCGTGATTCGGGAAAAACCCTGAAAAATCGCAGCATCTTTGGACTGATAAAGGTTACTGTTACCTGCTCCTTTGTCACTATCTTGGACAATTCCACAGGATTGCGCATAGCAGACACAGGTATCAGGATATTGGACGTTCCAACCCCCAGCCCGCAAAACAGATTTATCAATCCGGCAATGAAAAAGAAGGGAACACCCAGCCCTATCACATCATGTCCGGTTAGTTCGATGAATTTTACTGTTCGGTCTATGCTATCAAAAATAGCGCCATGATCGATCAGGACACCCTTCGGATTCCCTGTGGATCCTGAAGTATAGACAAGCAATGCCGCATCATCAGCCGAAATCAGTGCACTGCATTCAATCGGAGAATAATCATCCAAACCTTTAACGTAATCAGGAGTGATCACCGCCTTTGCCTGACAGTCATGATATATATGCAAGCCTGCTTGGTGGATATGATCCATTTAACGGCGCAACAGCCGCTCCAAGTTTCATACCCGCAAGCACGGAAGCGATAAAATCAATACTGTGCGGCAGTACAACGGCGATAGCGTCGCCCTTTTCAACACCGCCGGATTGAAGTTTTGCAGCCAGCTTCCCCGCCATGGTATCCAATTCCCCATATGTCAGGCTGATTCCTGTCACAGAATCAATTACCGCAGTGTTATCCCTATGATCACGGACATTTGCTTCAAAGAGTTCTATAAAAGTACCCATAATCTCACCCTCACAAGAAACTCAAATAAACTTCCGCATTGTAATAGACTAATCTTATCATTTTCACCTAGCCCCTACAAGAAACAGCCGTGCCCTTATTATCCCATCACATAAATTTTTAACATTTCAGTATTTGTTTTACAAAAAAAGCCATAGCAAATCCCTCGACTCACTATAGCTTGACTTATCCTTGATATGAATTTTCAATTAGAAAAAATCCTCACATCCTGGAAATTATTAAATTTTTATTGTCTTTGTACTGATTTTCTTGACCAAGCTACTGCCCCACATCTTGCACAGCAGTAATTCCTGTAATTTCTCGTAAATTTTGAATCTCTCTTTCTGTATATCTGTACCCCGCACCCTTTGCAGGTAAAAATATACTTAATTTCCCTCGGTTTACTCTTATAGTCCTCAACGCCTTTCTCACTGCCCTTTGTTATACGCTTAATATTATAGCCATATGTCCTGTTCATGATTTCAGCGTTGATTTTCCAATTTCCCTGGTGATTCATCCCATTTTCACAGGTATGAAGTATCTCATGTATCATGGTTTCGAGCACTGCTTTTTCAGATATTCGATCATCTGTAAGAAGCGTCGAAGAAATCTGTATTGCATATGTTCCGTCAATATTTTTCTTACATTGTCCCCACCTGGTTTTAGCCCTTGTATTTATCTCCCAGGATACAATTTTTCCAATCTTAATTCCTGCATTCTTAACGTCACTAAGGCTTTTTTCTTTTAAGGCTTCAAAATCTTTCATAGACAATATATTTCCGTTCTGAAAAAACTATAGAGAAAAATCTGTTTTATGATAATTTCATTATATTTGTTTTGATTACAAATTTACAAGTATCTTTACTTGTTCTTACTCTCTTATTTTGCTCGCAGAATCATAATGTCTTACATTGAAGCGTAATTAAATCTTCAATATTGTTCATAGTGCAAGTATTACAACAAATAATATATAAACCCATTATCATTCTCTGAAAAAAAGATAAAAAAACAATAGTCATCCCCAAAAGGAAAATGGCAGTAAGCGCAAGAATAAATGCCCGTAAAAACAGGCTTTTTATTTCTAATTTGACACAGTTTATGTGATTTACATAAAAGACCACAATTATTTTAAAGAACATTACTATCGAAACAACCTTAAATAGCACGTTTTAGTTTGATATAATAAATCTTGAATATAATTAATTAAAAAAAACGATATCATTTATTGCAACATATGTGAATAATGTGATATGTGTGATTAATGTTACATTATTCATATATATCTCATTCAATTCACTCTTTAATAATAATTTGTTTAGATATGTGATTTATGTCACAAATGTAACATCTATTACATAGATAACTATATTGACATATCTAATATATGTATGTGATATAATAAATATAATAAATATATCAACATTAATAAATAGTTTATATATGATTTAAATGCAATATATTATTAATATGTTCATTATTGGTTATTTGTATTATATGTGTACATTTATTTATATCGTACATATGTATTATATGCTTTATATATATTATGTTTATTTAATGATAGACATTATTTATATTAATTATATTTGTAATTTATCATATTTATCTTATGTGTCTTATATATCTCATATATACATTATTAGTGATACATATTATATATATTCCTTCATTTATATATATTTTGTTATTTATATATATAATATTTATTCATTCAATCATATATATTTTATAATTGATATATATTTTATTATTGATATATATTATATTATTCATGTTTGTCTTATGTTTCAGTTAATTATTTTATGTTTTATTCTACATATCATAAATATATATAATATGTGTATATTGAGTCATATATTTAATATTAGTTTATTAGTGTATATGTATAATATGTGTTTTATTATAAAGATATGTTTTAATGTTTATATAAGATATATTGCTTATATAAGTTTAATAATTAAATTGATTTATATGTTTGATTTGATATATATGAAATATATATGTCTATTAACACATATAATTTATATGTGAAAGTTAAGATATATTTTAGTTATGAGAATTATTAATTAATTTACAAATATGATATATATGAATTAAATTAATTAATATAAGCATATTATTTATATCATTCTTATATTGAATATTTCTTATATTTATAATATAATTTGTATGAATGATAGTATGTTTTTTTGTGATAAATTCACAAATTCCAGCATTAAAATATAGGGGATATTACTAAATTTGTTCCCTTTTGGAGGTAATTATTTTCATGAGAACCATCGTAATCGCATCTCAGAAGGGTGGCGTTGCAAAAACAACTACTGCCGTCCAGATGAGTGCAATATTAAATCGGTTAGGACATAAAACACTCCTTATCGATACAGATCAACAATGTAACTCTTCAAACACATTCAGAGCACAGATAGAGGGTGTCCCAACGCTTTATGATGTACTTGTTGAATCAGGCAAAAACAAAAAATTAATCAGTGATGTCATTCAGCACACTGAAATCGGTGATATTGTTGCTGCCGATCCACTTCTTGCAGAGGCAGAAACAAAGCTTTCATCCTCTCCAAACGGTCTTTTTGAACTTTCAGATTCATTTGAAAAGAGTGATCTTTCAGAATATGAATATTGTGTAATTGATACAGGTCCGAATGTTAACCAGCTTCTTATGAATTCTTTAATTGTTGCTGATGATGTTGTAATTCCGATAAAGGCATCAGAATATGCTCTCCAGGGACTTGGAAACATTTATGAAGCAATAAAAACAGTCCAGAAGAGGTTTAACAGTAATCTTTCTGTTGCAGGTATACTTCTTACAATGCATTCCAGCCGCACAAAAGTAGGCCAGGCAGGAAAGAGCATTATAGAAGCTGAAGCTGAAAGAATGGGTACAAGAGTTTTTGATACAAGTATTCGTACTACGGTAACAGTTGAAGAGTCTCAGGTCATGAAAATGCCTCTTATTGATTATTCATCAGGAAGTGGTGTAGAGCTTGATTATGAGGACTTTATTAAAGAATATCTGGGGGTAGAATAATATGGCAGCCGGAAAATCATCAAAAAATTTTGCTGAAGCATTTGCAAATAACAGAAACTCTGTTTCTGAAAATATCAAGGAAAAAGCCAGACAACAGGCTGAAAAAGCTGAAAAGAAGGCTGCTAAAACAGTAAAAACCGAAAAAGTAAAAGTTGTCGAGGAAGAGCCCGTAAAAGAGTCACCTGTAGATGAAATGATAGAAGAAGAAATTGCTGAAACTGAGTCTATTGTTGAAGAAACTGTTACGGAAGAGCCTGTTGAAACAGTAATTCAGGCTCCAATAGAAGAAAAAATCCAGGAAGAACCTGAACAGGAGATAGTTATTCCTACACCGGTAGTAGAGACTCCTATAGTAAAGGAAATTGTTAAACCGGTTGTTATACCTACACCGGAACCTGCTCAAGATCTTTCCAAGCTTCGTCACCGTGTAGCTGCTGACATTTCTGAGGAGAATTATATATACCTTACCAGACAGTCAGGAGCACTTGGTAAAAAGTTAAATAAATTTTGGGATGAAGTCATAGAATTTTATAAAATAAATCATGAACAAGCCTTCAGATAAATCCTATATTTTGTATCTTTAAAAAATATTTAACCTTAAGTTTTTTAATCAAATTTTATGTGTAAATTATAAAACAAATAAGGGTTATAGAACTTACTTAAAGGGTTTATTGTCTCAGTCAGTCATATATCACATTTGTTATCATGTTTTGATTTATTAATATGGATATTATTAAAAGCTAAGCATCATAAACAGATTGCTTGGCTTTTAAATATTTATAATAACAATATATTTTCATGTAATTTCAATAAAAAGAATATATAATTTTTCATCTTTATAAAGATAAAAAATTATATTTCTTTTTTATAATTATTTATCTTTATTTTGATTCTTATTTTTTCGGTTTGTATTACACTAATATGTTTTCTCTCGCACAAAAAGAGTAAAAAAAATCAACCAAACATATAAATCCATTCATGTTTATAACTACCTTTTATCATCAATATATATACGTTATTTTATCACACGCATTACGCTACTATTTACTCCACATATAACGCATTATTGTTTCTCCATTTTTTCAAATAAAATACATCATATCTTTGATAAATTCACTTTTCCTATGTTCTATTTAAATCTTTCACTCAGCCGTATATATATACATCATATGCATGCTAATAAATCCTATTATTATCGTTAAACCAGTAAATGATGTCTATAAAAAATGTTTTAAAACAGAGATTTTTGATTTGAGTAAATAGAGGCTATTGCTTATTCTCTAAATGTTATGACAATATCATTGTCATAATGACCTTAATAATCTTCTACAAATAGGTTTTAACGTCTTTTTAGAGGATTATTTAATAAAAGATCATTATCCTTGTTAAATCTAATACATACTTATTTATGCGGTTATGAACCTTCATCAACAATTTATACCGGTTTATAGAATATTTCTTTTTATCCAATCAATATTTTCAAGAAATATATAATGATAACTCTGTCTGGTATTGTTACTATTTCATCATGTATATGGATAACATTAAAACAATTTCATGTTACAAGAAAAATAAATTCCTAATTTGTCCATATACACATTTAATGTTATGTTATTATATTTACTTAACATACAACTTCTTTTATTTATTTAGAATTATTGTATAGTGCGAGAATAAGCCATTTTTATAACTATTAAACGGACAAATAGGGAGTAATAGCGGGATTTTCAGGTAGTTCCATAAGGACAAAAAGAGGCTTTTAGAGGGACTTTTGGGGAGCGTTATATAAAGACATCCAGGTATAAAAATATGACAGACAGGGAGTAGAAAACGGACATATGAGGAGATAAACATGACAAATAGGGAATATAAGGGACAAAAAAGGCAAATTTCTATATAAATCATATAAACGGACATATGAGGAAAATTCATAGCTAAGAAATGAACAATATATTGTTTTTTGATGTTTGAACAATCGAAAATAATCTAAAAATGAGCTATTGACCGAGTTAGTCACGCTTTTAAATAACAAAATTTATTGATAAAAATAATATATATTGTACGTTTTTATTGATGAATATTATGCTCTTTAAACTATGGTCATTTTGGGAAAATATCAATAAAAAAATGTGAAAGGTATGACGGACAAATTGGGAAAATTACATTAAGCCACTGTTAATCAGTAGTTTGAGAGGATTTGTTAAAGAAATAAAGTGGGACAAATTGGGAAATTAAAACCCTAAAAAACGGACATATGAGGAAAATAACCAAAACGGACAAATTGGGAATAAAAAAACGGACAAATCGGGAATGGTTTTGTGGTAGAATATTAAAAGAAAATACAAAATATGGTAGATGATTTGTTACATATCACAAGAGATTATATATCATAAACGATTTGGGGGACAAATGGGGAGAATGTCTAACGAGCGGTATGAGCAGCAGAAGCTCCTGCCGACATCGATGAATTCCGTAAAAAAATCCAATATACTGATAAATAGCCGTGGAAGGGCATCATTAATGCTGCAAAAGCTGTTTATGATCTCACTTTCATATGCTTATATGGATGAAAAGACCAATTCAATGGAATGTGTCCTGTATTCTCAACAATTAAAGGACATTTTGGGAACGACTGGTGGATCAACATATCAGCATATCAAGGAACTGACTCTTCCTAATAAAGAGAAGGCTACTCTTACTGACTGGAAGATTATCTATATGGATGATGAGCAAAAAAGGTTACAGGTAACAAACGTTGTTACAGATGCCAATTTTGAGAACGGTGAGTTTCGTATAACCTTTAATAATAAGCTGAATGATTACCTTCAGTTCTATAAAGGCAATTATACGATATTGTCTATGCCGGAGGCTATGAGTTTATCCAGTATGTACTCTTTCAGACTGTATGAGTTCTTAAAGTCTCAGCTGGATTATAACCGAGCTGTACATAAGGTAAAGGAAGAACCCGTAGTTTTCGAGATCAGCCTTACTGATCTGAAGCTTAAGGCAGGTATCATTGATCATCAGATTTCACCTGAAATATATAAGATACTTAATTCACCTAATCCTGATTATGACAGGATAGAAGAGATTGCCTTGAAAAAATACGAGGCAGATAAAGCAGCGGGAATAAAGCCCAGTCCTGTGTATCCGGTATATTCGGATCTTAAAAAACGTATAATAGTTCCTTCTGTTGATGAGATTAATGAAAAGACCGCACTTTCTGTGGATTTTAAGCCTATTAAAAAGGGTGCTAAGGTCAAAATGATCAAGTTTATCCTTGATTATAAGAAAGAACAGTCAAAAAAGGCAGAAGAGAAGACAAGACCCGTTAAGGAGTATTCAGAAGAGGAAAAGCTGGATATTATATTCAAAGTCAGGGATATCATGGAGGATGCATGTTCTGCAAGAATTGGCAGTTCGGATGCAAAATCAATAGCTGAAGCTGCTTCATATGATATTCCCAAGATAACCGAGGCTGCGGAAATCCTGAAATATTCCGGGGATGTTGATAATGTTATCGGATTTATGATTTCTGCAATAAAAAACGGATATAAAGCTCCTGTAAAAAAGAAAAGTATAAGAAAATCCCAGTTTGGCGAATTTGAGCAGAGAAGTATCAATTTTGCGGATATGGAAGATGTTTTGCTTGATAATTAAAGAATGATTTCCGAATTTTTGAGGAAATTTAGAAAATCTATAGGCACGCGAATTTCATCAGAAATTCGCGTGCCGTTCTTTTACAATAAAAACAGGTACATTAGCGTCTCCCACGCCTCTCATAACCTGTTTCCTGATAATATTTTGTTTTTTCGTCGTACATAATATTATCTGCGATTTTTCTTAATTCTTCTACGGATACATCAGGATAGTCTTTATGGGCAGCGTAACCAATAGAGATTGCAAGACTATCACAATAATTGCCTTTCCAGGCTGCTGCTTTTTTACGAATTTCTTTATCAATAGCTTTTATATTATGAGAATGAATAATAGCTGTAAACTCATCACCACCAGTCCGGTACACTTTTCCTGAATCCTGAATAACAGAAGTTAAGCAATTTGCTGTTGCTCTTATAAGTTCATCTCCTGCTGCATGTCCCAGGGTATCATTAGCTGCTTTTAATCTGTTGATATCAATGGAGGCTATAATAAAGTCTTCCTCCAAAGCGGAGTTTTTGTATATGGCCAGATCATTATCGAGGCTTCGTCTGTTAAACAGTTGTGTAAGCTCATCTGTAAGGGAAATGCGAATAAGATCTTCTTCGCGGCGTTTATCCATATTGATATTTTGCACAGTATATACTACAAGATATGGAACGCCGTTTTCATAGGATTCGACGTTAATATATTGAGCACGAAACCAGCCTGTTTCAACATTTATAAATTCCCCGTAAATAAATCTTTTACCCTTTAATCTGTTTTCCAAAGTTCTTAAATTAGTGAATTCAAGAAATCGATCAAGATGATCGGGCGAAACCTGTCTTTTTATCAGGTGATTCATCTTTGTATGGGCATGTTTTTCAAAATCCAGCTCGTGTGTATTGTAGGATTGGTCGCTTAGAGACATTTCTGTCATGGATTTAAGATCTATAAGATTTACGTTGTCATAAACTTCGGCCATTGAGAAAAGAATAGTCATCTGCTCTTTCAATCGTTCGGCATTTTCGATAGATTCCTTATTTCTACTTATCAGAACTGTAAAGTAATTGATCAGAATATTTGTTATGGTAAGCCCACCTACAAGCATAACAATTGTTTCAATTGTGTAACCGAGGATAGTATTTATGAAATAATCGGTAGCATTGGAATAGGAGGTACTAATACCGGCGTTATAAGGAGAAATAAGCCATGTGGCAATAAGCATGGCTACATAATTGGAAATAAGAATGATTATAAATAGCTTTGTTTCACAAAAGAGGATGCCCAAAAGAGGAATGAAAAACCAGGTAATGTGAATATGGATATGATTGTATACCATGAATACTATAAGTAGTTCCATTGCAAGAAGAGCAAGCAATCCAACATGCTTGGAATAAGGCCATCTTTTTATGATTTTCCTATGTAAAAAAGCGACAATGGACATGAGTATGGATATGGCAAAACATGTAGTGTAACTTGCAACCTCGAAAATACCCAATTTAATACCAACGGCTATGGCAGGGCCTGTAAGTATACAAAACCAAAGAACAGTATTTAAGTATCTGTTCACCATAACTCTGTTTTCACGGATGAATGAGGGATAGTCCGTTACTTTGGATATATACTGTTGTAATTCCGAAAAATTCATGTTTGTCATAAACAATACCGTAAAATGGGTTATTCAGGTACGTATTTATTTTACAATAGTAAATTACCCAATTGATATTTAGTAGTTATTTTTTAGAGAATGTTTATAAATCCGAAGATTAAAAGGATTTATATTGTGGGTGCATTATGTAGATAACCCCAAATATGGGTGTTGACATTTGAAATGCAAATGATATCATAATGATATCAGATAGATAAACGAAAATGTTTGCGATATTATTTTTTTGAGAAATGGAGGTATGTTATGGAAACTACACAATATGACAGCAAAACTTTATTAAAATACCTTCGCTGGGTATTCCTGATTGCCTGGGTAATGCAGGTTGCTGTATGGATGCTCTATCAGAATGGAGGTGCAACAGCAGGGCAACTTCTTATGTCAGTTATGATGTATGTACCTTTGGTTGTAACGCTTATTTCAGGGATTACTCTGAAGGGAATGGGATGGAAGCCTAAAATTAAGGGAAATATCGGAATACTGCTATTCTCTTGGTTTGTACCCTTTATATTGACTTTTGCAGGTATGGCATTATATTTTGCATTTTTTCCGGGACATTTTGATATTACAGGAGAAGCCGTTTTTGCTGCAGCGGGAGAGAATGGAAAGGCTGCAACTGAAGCCTTTGAGGCACAGGGAATTAGCTATTCGGAATATTTCCTGATCAATTCCCTAAGTGCTTCTTTATATGCACCTCTAATAAATATGTTTGTAGCAGTTGGGGAAGAAGTTGGCTGGCGAGGCTATATGAATCCGGTATTAAAAGAGAAGTTTGGCAGAAGTAAAGGAGTTATAATTGGAGGAATCATCTGGGGAATATGGCACTGGCCTCTCATCGC
Source organism: Butyrivibrio sp. AE3004 (assembly GCF_000703165.1). Classification (NCBI taxonomy): domain Bacteria; kingdom Bacillati; phylum Bacillota; class Clostridia; order Lachnospirales; family Lachnospiraceae; genus Butyrivibrio; species Butyrivibrio sp. AE3004. The sequence goes on along the minus strand of NZ_JNLQ01000001.1, from coordinate 360,484 downwards.
TTTTATCGGCTACGAGTATGGAACAGAATATATAGGCTTCCCGGTTGTCGGAATGCTGGTATTTTGCTTATATACTGTTTTACTTGGAATTATTCATGACTGGGTTTATGAAAAGAGCAAATGTATTTGGTTTCCTGCAATCCTGCATGGCTCAATAAACGCTGCGGCGACACTTCCAATCATGGTAAGTAAACCCGATGTAGGTGCTTACAGACTCCTGGGGCCTTTCCCAAATGGCATTATTGCAGGACTTCCGATTATTGTAGTAGGTGCGGTGATTTTTTATTTCAATTACAGAAAACAAAAATCGGTATAAAAAAAACATGACGTTTAGAACGAAAAAATGAAAAATAGGAATCTATACATTTATAGATGAAAAAAGTAAATAAAATATATGTTTATAAAGGAGGCAAGTATTATGAATGAAAATGTAAAAGAAAAAGTCTTACAGGGACATAAAAACGGAATGGCAATAATGATTGTAACTATAGCAGCTTATGCAGCAGCCATATTGCTATTGGTATTTACTGCGATGGGGCTTGATAATCCGGATGCATTTATTGCAGGAGCAACATCAGATGGACTGAACAAATTTTTATTCATATTTAGTATCATATATGTTTCACTTGGCTGGTTTCCTTTACTTGGTCTTAAAGTTTTAAAACCGGGCGAAGCACTTGTGCTTACGCTTTTCGGAAAATATATCGGAACTTTAAAAGAGGATGGTTTTTATTTTGTAAATCCTTTCTGCACAGCCTTTAACCCTGCTGCAGACACCAAGCTTGGTCAGAGCGGTGATATTGCCGATAGCAAGAAGATTGCAGGCATTTCAATTTCAGGCTCCGATATGCAGGTTTCCGGTAATCAGTCCAAGAAGATTTCACTTAAGGTTATGACTCTTAGTAACTCAAGACAGAAGGTTAATGATTTTCTTGGAAATCCTGTTGAAATCGCAGTTGCAGTTATGTGGAAGGTTACAGATACAGCAAAGGCTGTGTTTGCAGTTGACAACTTTAAGGAATATTTGTCACTTCAGAGTGATACAGCTGTTAGAAACGTGGTAAAACTCTATCCTTATGATATTACCGAGAATGTTGACACAACAGGTGATGGAATGGCAGATGACGGAAGTCTTCGAGGATCAACAGAGCTCGTGGCTCAGCGCATTAAGGAAGAAATACAGTCCAAGGTTACAGATGCCGGACTGGAAATAGTTGATGCAAGAATCACATACCTTGCTTATGCACCCGAAATTGCAGCAGCGATGCTTCAGAGACAGCAAGCAGCAGCTGTTGTTGATGCCAGAAAGCTCATTGTTGACGGTGCGGTTGGAATGGTTGAGCTTGCACTTGAGAGACTTAACGAAAAAGAACTGGTTGAACTTGATGAAGAGAGGAAGGCAGCTATGGTATCTAATCTTCTCGTAGTCCTTTGCGGTAATCATGACGCGCAGCCCATAGTTAATTCGGGAAGTCTATACTAATGGCTGAGAAAAAGCAGGTTCCGCTTCGCCTGAGCGCCAAGTTGTATGATGCCATTGCTGCCTGGGCTGAAGACGACTTTCGCTCGGTGAACGGACAGATAGAATATCTTTTGACTGAATGTGTTAAGCAGAGAAAGAAGGACGGCAAGTATGTTTCAGAGCATCTTGACGAGCCACCGGAATTTGATATTAAGTGATAATAATGACAGGATTACTTATAATGAAATATTTCAGAACGTTTTTTTTAGTGATGATGCTTATATGCATGATTTATTCAATAAGCATTTATCTGGTAGGAAGCGGGACATTCTCCTTCGTGATATGGATAGCAGGTGCAGCGTTTTTTGCGGTAGCTTTTTTCTTCTCTGGAAACGAAAGATGGATGAAAGTGCCGGGAGGATTCAGAAAAATCTGCTATTGTCTGATTGCACTTGTATTTGTGGTTTTGATTACATGCGTTATTGCAATGCTTAGTCATTTTAGCGATAAGGGAGAAGATAATCTTGATTATATTGTGGTTTTAGGTGCTCAGATGAGAGATTCAGGGCCAAGTATTGTATTTAAATACAGATTGGATGCTGCTTATGAATATCTCGAAAAGAATCCCGGGACAATCTGCATTGTTTCAGGTGGGCAGGGACCTAATGAATCCATAAGTGAAGGTGAGGGCGGGAAGACTTACCTCGCTAATAAAGGATTAGATCCGGAGCGCATTATCGCAGAGACTAAAGCAATTGATACTACAGAGAATATTGCATTTTCCATGAATATCATCGATGGAAGAGATCAGAATGTGGACAAAACTAAAAAAATAGGCATTGTAACAAACAATTTTCATGTTTTTAGAGGTGTGCATATTGCAAAGAAGCAGACCACAGCTGATATTTACGGTATAGCTGCATATACTGAGCCATGGTATCTTCCTAATAATATGGTCAGGGAATCCTTCGGAATTATCAGGGATTTACCGCTTTTGTATTAGTACAATGTGTTTATTGCCGGATAAATAGTAAGTATTCTGCAATCAGGCCGGTTATTTTGCAAACGCTGCACAAGTTTTGATCATGAAATATATAGCAAAAGAAACTAAGTGTAAGCAATATATTTTTAATAAGGTTGTTTTTGAAGCTAATAGGAAACATATAAATTATTTGTCAAGTACGAATTTTGAATAAGCTGCTTCAAAATTCGTAGATTATGAAATTAAAATTTCATTTATAATTAGACTTGGTCGCGTTAAAAAGAAGTATTTTTTAGTAACTGAGAGTGAATTTTATCCAAAAGAGGGGAGATAAAATTGACATCGATGAGGTTCGGAAAAACACTTAATTTCATCGCATCACGTCACATTACCGTCCATCGAAGAGACGTTTGTTTTTCGTGTAATAAAATTTGGGTTTAAATATTTACCGCTATGCAGAATATGGCATTTTTCTGCATAGCGGTTTTTATTATGCAACTGTTGCAACAGTAAATGGTGGTCTTGTAACACCTGTAGGAGCGGGAAATGCAACTATTACAGCTAAGGCAGGACCTGCAGCGGTTACCTGTAACGTAACCGTTCCCGCAGCCACAATCAGCCAGACGTCTGCTGATCTTACAATTGGAGGAACTGTTCAGCTTTCAGTAAACAATTTAAATAACGTTTCCTGGAGTTCTTCAGACCAAAAGGTTGCTACAGTAGATAATGGGCTTGTAAAGGCCGTTGATGAAGGAACAGCAACAATTACTGCATCAGCAGGTTCTGTAAGGCTTACCTGCACAGTAACAGTTAAGGATGACACAGTAATCAATCAACCCGCAATACAGTATTCAACAGTTATAAGAAAAGCATCCAAGGGTTCGGAAATGATAGAGGAAGAACTGACTAAGGCGACTGTTAAATTTAACGGATTCCCTAAGAAGGTAAGTCATCTCAAAAAAATAAATCGTGGTGATGGAAAAGGTAATGCTGAGAATGGACAACAGGATGGAAAATATTTAACCGTTGCATGCTTGATGTCAGCCCTTGCTGCATATTCAGAGGGTCGAGATGCTGATGGTAAGGCGATGATGGATTACCTTATGATATCACCTTCTGTTTCAGCGCAAAATGTTGGCGGTTCGGGAAATCTCTCATATTATTTTGGATATGATGATAAGAAGACAAAGCTTCCATGGGCATTTTTTGACGGCTCAACACCGGCAAACAAATATACACCTAACCAGCCATATACAATTACCCTTGAAGAGTATCCTTATGCGCCTGTAGCATGGACATCCTATGGACCTTTATATCTTGAAAAGCTCCAGTTCCATACGGATGATCATCCGTGCCTTAAGAATAACTCCACAGTAGCTGTATATCAGGATCCTAAGGATAAACAGTGGTATCTGTCACCGAACCCCGGTGACTGGGGATTTGTTATATCCACAGCTAGTATTTATTAATCACAATTATTTTTAATTCTAAATAATAGGTAAACCTAAGAGGGGTTGGCTCACATCACAATATGAGCCAACCCCGTAATTTATATTGCCATACGCCATTTTGATCCGGTTCTCGGGTCATAATATATCCTCACTATTCGTTTCATTCCCATCGAAATGATCAAGCACTCAAAGATGAAGGTGGAGTCTCCTACATAGATTCCGTCTTCAGTTGTATGTGTGCCTCTTTTTTCGGCCTCTCTAAAGCCTTTAATGGTAAATGTTTCATATTCTCCGTCATCATTCATAAACCTGAGGCGTAGAGGGATAATACTGCCATCTGCCTTATGTTCACAGATAACATCTACATCGTTTATTACCTTACTCATAAATACATCCTCTATATTAAACAAACACTTATATCCGGCTCAGACCGGTATGTTATTGATACTGATACCCCTTCATATCATGCATCACATTTTTATTTCCCTGATATTGTCGAAACTTATATCTGTAGTAACAATTGTCAGATAACCTGCGTCCTTCCTTATTCGGGATATAATGCCGGTCTTTTTAACATATGCCCCGAAATCATAGTAGATTATGGATACCATATCTCCGACTTTTAAGAGTGAAAGCTGATAATCAAGGTAATTTAGCGCTTCATCCGTTAAAAAGACCTTTTCTACTTCAATTCTTTCCTTTTCCCTTAGAGCTTCTTCAAAACCTTTGAGTGCTGCAAAGGGCATAAACTGGCTTGCTCTGTCTGTTCTTGGCATGATAAACTCCTCATCTGAAAATGTTTCTTATCTGCAAACATGCTAATACAAGGTAGAACCGGCTTTATGTCCGCCGATGAATTCATTTCTATCTCTGGTATTGCCTGCTTCATACAAATCCATGCCCTTAAGAATGGCATTTTTTCCATAGCGTGCCTTTATCTGATTTACTGATTGTGTTATTTTCCTGTCCTTTTCCATCACTTCGGGATCAACAAAAAAGCTGTAATGTTCATAACATTCATCCAGCACGGAATTAGCGCTGATCCCTACTCTTCGTATGGGAATATTGCGCCTCGTACTCCTGTAATACAGCTGAACGTAAGCATCAAGCAGTATCCGATAGGAATTTGTAGTAACCTGAAGATTCGTACTTGCACCTGTTGGAGGAAAGGATTCAGCGCTGTAGCCTATATAAAGAGAAACATTACTGCTGACTACATGGGCGGCAACCATGTTAAGTGAAAGCTCATCTGTCATCTCTTTTACTATGATAAGGGCTTCGTCATAGGTGTAATCACGCATTAAGACCTGACCGCAGGAGAGGGATTTGGATCTGCTCCGATAATTTTTTATATCCTGCATGGTGCAGGGTTCCCTTCCCCAGGCATGGTCAATAAGATATTCGGCGAGTACTCCGAAGTTCTTATACAATAAATCGTCCGGGAAAATGGCGATATCTCCCTGTGTATATATTCCCAGTGATCCGAGTCGTCTCTGGGTTCCCGGACCTATTTTCCAAAAATCGGTAAGAGGTCTGTGGGTCCATAAGCGCTGCCTAAAGGACTCTTCCGTGAGCTCTGCAATAAAGTCAGGAGAATGCTTGGCAAGAATATCAAGGGCTACCTTGGCAAGATACAGGTTTGTACCAATGCCGCAGGTAGCCCTCAGACCCAGTTTTTCTCTTATATCAGTCATGATCCTGAGTGCAAGATCATGCCCGGATAATCCGTAAAGCTCCAGATAAGTGGTCACATCAAGAAAAGACTCATCGATGGAATAAACATGTATGTCCTCTTTGGCGACGTAACTAAGGTAAATTCCGTAGATATCAGCAGATACGTCGATGTATCTCTTCATTCGGGGTGGGGCGATTATGTAGTTAAGGTGCTTCGGAATCTCATATATTCTGCAGCGATTCTTGATACCAAGAGCCTTCATGGCGGGGGTGATGGCGAGACAGATGGTTCCCTTGCTACGCTCCTTATCTGCTACAGCAAGCAGTGTGGTCATAGGGTCAAGCCCGCGGTCAACGCATTCTACACTGGCATAAAAGCTCTTAAGATCTATAATGAGAAAGCAGTTATGATTGTCCGAAATAGAAGAACTGTTCATATAACAACTCCTAAAACATCGAATGTCAGTTCCGAAAATATGTTCTTTGTGGTTCATATAATACTCCTTGAGAACATATGTTTCAATCGAACAATTTCTTAAATTTTTGTAACTATCTTTAAACAGGCTAAAAACATGATTTTTTTTTCATGTGGTACAATAGATGGATATAAGGGGGAGATATTATGAGAGTATTGGTTGTTATTGATATGCAGGAGAAATATCTTGGAGATTACGATGGCAATCTTCTTACTAATGTTAACCATACGATAAAGATTGCGCATGAGGACGAGGAAATTCCCATCGTTTATGTGAAGAATATCGGATTGACCGGTAAAAAAGCAGGGTATGATTTTTCTGATGAGCTCCTGCTTGTTTCTAACCTTATCTATGAAAAGAAGTATCCGAGTGCATTTTCCTCAAAAGAATTTTCTAAGAAGCTGGAATCGTTAAAGGCAACGGAGCTTGAAATTGTCGGTGTGGACGGAAGCGCCTGCGTTGCAAAAACAGCTATGGATGCAGCAAAGTTGGGATATAAGACAGAGGTCGTTAAAGACTGTGTCGGAGCAAGAAATGACAGGCTGTATGAAAAGACCCTTAAAAAACTTGCGGATGCCGGAGTTGCCATTATATGATGTCAGGGGCAAAAGGCCAAAATGTTTTAATGCCTGCAGCGAAGCGATTCGTGTCATCATTATAGGGAACGTTTAAACCGCATAAGGAATTTATAAGCGGTTTAAAATAAGTTAATTGGAGTAGCAGTTTTTTATGAATATTTTAAATGTTGAAAATGTATCAAAGACATATATGTCCAAGCCGGTTCTGAGTGATGTTTCGGTGGGGATAAATGATACAGATAAAATAGGTATAGTAGGTACCAACGGAACCGGTAAATCAACGCTTCTTTCGATAATTGCGGGGGTGACTGCTCCGGATAGCGGAAGGGTTGTAATAAGTAACGGACTTCGTATTTCATATCTTCCGCAGAATCCTGTGTTTGATATGAAGAAAACACTTCTTGAAAACATAACCGGAAAAATCTATGCGGGAAACGATCACTGGGATAAAATGGGCGAAATAAAGGCAACTCTTGCCAAATTTGGGATTGATGATCCGGAGTGTAATCCTGAGATTTTATCGGGCGGGCAAAAGAAAAGAGCAGCCCTTGTGGCAGCCATAATGACTCCCTGCGATCTTTTGATATTGGATGAGCCTACAAACCACCTTGATTCGGAAATGATTGAGTATCTGGAGGATTTTCTTAAGCATTTCAGAGGCGCGCTTCTGATGATCACTCATGACAGATATTTCCTTGATGAAGTAACAGAACAGATTCTGGAGATAGATAAGAGTAATGTTTACCGATATGAGGCTAATTATTCGGGCTTTTTGGAATTGAAACAGCAGCGAATGGACTATGAGCAGGCTGCGGAGAGAAAAGCAGCTACTCTTTACAGAAAAGACCTTGCCTGGATGCTCAGAGGCGCAAGGGCACGTTCCACAAAACAGAAGGCCCATATTCAGCGTTTTGAGGCCCTTAGAGACAGGCAACGGCCGGAAGAGGAACGACAGGTAGAGCTAAGCTCTTTACCCACCAGAATGGGCAATAAAACGATTATTCTTGAGGGTATATCCAAAAGCTATGGAGAGAAAATTCTTTTTAAAGATTTTTCCTATACATTCAATAAGCTGGACAGAGTGGGAATTATCGGTCCAAACGGCTGCGGAAAATCGACACTTTTGAAATGTATTATCGGATCGGTGGCACCGGATACAGGCTCTGTGGAGATTGGACAGACAATAAAAATCGGGTATTTCGGCCAGGAAAATGAGGCCTTGGACGAAGGAAAAAGAGTAATTGATTATATAAAGGATACTGCGGAGTTTATCAGAACGAAGGAAGGGCTTGTATCTGCCTCCGTAATGTGCGACAGATTCCTTTTTAGCCCGGATATGCAGTATGCACCTATAGCCAAGCTCTCAGGTGGTGAAAAGAGAAGACTGTATCTGCTGAAGGTGCTTATGGAGCAGCCCAATGTTATTATCCTTGACGAGCCTACAAACGATCTGGATATCCAGACATTGAGAATTCTGGAGGATTATCTGGATAGCTTTGCGGGAATTATCATAACGGTAAGTCATGACAGATATTTTCTTGACAGGGTTGTTACCAGAATTTTCTCTTTTGAACCCGGTGGTATTTTGCAGCAAAGCGAGGGCGGTTATTCCGACTATGTGATCCATAAAAAGGCATCAGGAGTTTCTGAAGAGCAGAGTGCTGATAATAAAGCCGGAAAATCCCAGGTGAAGGAGGAGGATAAAGGCTCTAAGGGCAAATATCGTGCGCCAAGGGAAAAAACAAAGCTTTCTTATATGGAACAAAAAGAGTATGACAATATAGAGTCAGAAATTGAAAAGCTGGAGGAGCGCAGTGCGGAACTGGAAACAGAAATAGCTAAGGCAGCGACTGATTTCCCAAAGCTTATGGAACTTAGTAAAGAAAAAGAAGAAATTGATGCTGAAATTGAAAGAAAAATGGACAGATATGTTGAACTGCAGGAATTAGTGGACAGTTTCAGTAAATAATCCGGTGAAATACGGATAATAAATGTTTAATAAAGCCGTTTTAGGAGATCGCCCTAAAACGGCTTTTTAGTGCTTTTTGAAACATGTGTCATATTTGTGATATATGTTACATGTGTTAATAATGCAACAACTATGCCAGTTGGCACATCGATTTTTTCTTTATCGCCTCTTTGCGTCTTTGTGAGATGCCAGTTCATCAAGCAGAAGCCAGCTGATTTCTACCATTTTTTTCTCATGATCGGTTAATTTCTCAAAAGGCTTGATTAAGCTATTGGTTCTTGTATCATCATTGGTATTTTCGCCATAATGATAATTATGAAGATAAAAGAAACGAAGTAACCGGGCATGTTCAAGTTTTATCAGAAGTTCCCTCTGTTCAGCGGACAGTTCGTTTCTTACTACGGAAGCTTGCCTAAGTACTTTTGAGGGAATATCATCAAAGGGAAGATTAGGAGCTTCTTCACCGAGAAGCATACGGACCTTCAAACTTATATGATCTGTAGTAGTATAGTTCATATCCTTGATAAGGCTGTTTAGGTTTTCCCACATAGGAATATCACCACCAGCATAGAATCTGAACATTTCATGGCGGCATAGTGCCATGTCTGTCAGAGTGTTATGCAGTACAAAAGCCGGCGTGAGAATATCTCTGGTCTGACCAAAAGGTGTGGCAACACTTCTTACGTTACTGTTATAAATATAAAGTTCTCCCCTGAAGGGGAAGAATTTCTGAAGAGTCTGAAGAATGGCAATGTTTTCAAGCTCCGAATCGCCGCATAAGATGATTCTGTCAGCTTCTGAAAGGAGCTTATCGTCAGTATTCCAAGGGGTATCGTGGAAAATGATGCTGTCTTTATCCTCAGACAATTCATTTATGCTGACTATTTCATTTAATTCTTTGCGGTTTCTGCAGTATTCATCAGAATCCCCAAATACGTGATAGGAAATTGACTGTTTGTCAAACAGAACATTGAGTTCCAGAGCTCTGTCAAGCAATTCGTTGCCGGCAGCTCCAAAGCCTATAAAGATGATGGTTTCATTTTTCTTTTTTATAGGATATTGTTGCCAGAATAAACGTGCAGTGCAATCCGACAATGAAAAGAAATTGATATTCATCGGATGATGAGCAGGGGTGAAATTGGCAAGGCAGACTATAGGCGCTCCGGTATCAGACAGTTCTATTGCATCAAGGAAATTTTCCATTTCATTGTCCTTCATACACATAAGGTGAGCGTCATAAAGTGATCCGCGACGTTCCAAAAGCTCAGAAGGAGACCATTGAACTGAGATGGATCTGGGGGTTTTCCCGGCTTCCTTTGTACCGGAATAGATTATCACGGCATCAGGGCGCACGGCTTTTATATTTTCAGCAAAAATCATTGAATATTGAGACTGATCGGTAAAAATATACCAGGGCTTGGCTGTTTGTATGGAAAGCTGAATGATTGGCTTTATACGGGAAACAAATTCCATCATGAAGCCAACAAAGAAACCCAAAAGACCAATGCCCAGGATAACAAATATAGAAGCAATGAATCGTCCTGCATGGGTAACGGGATAAAAATCACCATAACCTATGGTGGTCAATGTGACTATAGAATACCAGAAAGCCTCCCCAAGGTTATGAATTGTGGAAGTCGGATCCTTTTTTTCTATTTCTACAAGCAAAATGAGCAGAGCAACATAAGCTGCAAATATTGCCATAAGGATTCCGATATAGCGGCGAATCATAAAAAACATTCGCTTGAAAACAGAGCCTCCGGAGCCTTTGTTTACGGCGTGGGAGAGCTTTAAATCACGAATCCTGTCCTTTAACGATCTCTTATTCTTCATAATAATTCCTTTGGGAAACTCTTTATCATCGCATTTACAGATTTGTGAATATATTTTAACTTTATCCCATTCAAAGGTTCCTTGTAAAGCATTTTATTAGCAAACTTGTTCTGACATCTTTCCATGGTATATACTTATTTTGTAAGTTATTATTACTACTGAAAAAACGTATTGTGACACAGTCTTAAGAGGAAAATTTTTTATGAATAATAATCTGCCGGTTGAAACAAAAAACTTCATAATACAGCCTCAAAACATGCAGAATCCCTGGAATGGGGAATGGCAAATCTGTCTTAAAAGAGAGCACCATGAAAAGGTTGGAAGTCTTTGTTTTGAAGACGTGGTCGCTCCCGGAGAAATGCTTTTACGCTCCACGCTTGTCCCATCATATGATAAAGCAAAATATATTGAGGAAATATATTTCGCAATTTCCAGGTTTGTGTTCAATTATTCCGATACAAAGGAGCTTCACACTGATTGCAGACATGAGAATGACCATCATGTCCGGGGACTGGAAAAATCAGGCTTTGTTTACCGTGAATGTAAAGACGGTACCGATCATTACTCAATAAAGAAGCAAAAGACAGGATGGACGGGGCTTTATATCTTTATTGGAATAGTTGCCGGTTTTATGGCAGGAATTGTTATTTCCAATCTATGGATAGGCACAATTTCAGGGGTTATCATCGGAACACTGATTGGATATCTCATGGATAAAAATGAAGCGGTGAATGTTAAAAGATAAATATTTTTATAAAGCAAATACAATAACAGATTTATAATAAAAAGAGGACTCCGTGGATTATATGAAAGACATCAAAAACAATGAAGTTTTATGGGCAAAGGGAACAAAGGCTGTAGAAATCAGTATTACAGATATTGATTCAATCAGAATAGGACAGGTGGAGGATAAGGAAGCAGCTACCGGATGCACAGTGTTTATCTGCGAGAATGGTATGTGTGCCGGTCTGGATGTCAGAGGCGGTGGTCCGGCTTCTCGCGACAGTCAGCTGTTAAATCCGCTGATGGCAGCACAACAGATACATGCGGTGGTATTATCCGGAGGAAGTGCGTATGGACTTTGCACTGCTAACGGAGTGATGAAATATCTTGAAGAAAAAGGCTATGGGTATGACACGGGCGCTGCATTGGTTCCGCTTGTGGCGCAGGCTGATCTATATGACCTTTCTGTAGGAAATCCGAATGTTCGGCCGGATGAGAAAATGGGATATGAAGCAGCAAAGAAAGCATTTGAAGCACCTAATTACAAAGATGGAAATTACGGTGCCGGATGTGGAGCATCGGTAGGAAAAATGGCAGGTGTGGACACCAGTATGAAAACAGGTATCGGAAGTTATGCCATACAACTGGGGGATCTGAAGATAGGTGCGGTTGTCGCATTAAATGCCCTTGGAGATATCTATGACTGGAAAACAGGAAAACAGATTGCGGGGCTTCTTACAGAGGATAAAAAAGCGCTTAGAGCAACAACGGATTATATGATGTCATCCACGAAAGTGGTTGATAATAAATTCACCGGGAATACAACACTTGCAGTTGTTATTACCAATGCAAAATTTGAAAAGGCACAGCTGTGCAAGATTGCCGGTATGGCACACGACGGCTATGCGAGATCAATAAATCCTGTGCATACTTCTGCGGACGGAGACAGTATTTATGCGCTATCTGTAGGAGATGTAAAGGCTGACCTTGATTTAGCCGGTATTCTGTCAGCTGATGTTATCAGTGAAGCTATTATAAGGGCAGTGGAAAATGCTAAGAGTGCTTACGGTATTACTGCCGCTTCTGATCTTTCATGAATATGTAAGCGGTGATACTATCAAAATAGCATTAAATGGGCAGCATGCATTCATTTATGAAGAGTTTGCTGCTCTTTTTGTTGCTATAAAAAATGAACAGCCCGCATAAGCGGGCTGCCCAAAATGAAAAAGGGATTATAGGAAAAAAGGTATTAATGAGAGCTATTATTAAGTGTTTTCTATATTGTATATTCCCATGTCCAACAAATGTCCAACATAATAAAAATTATTTATCTGTAAATTGTTTATTGTGTTTTCGGTAGCTATAATAGTGCGGAGAAAACAATAAGAGGAGTGAATATAGTGGAAAATTTGATTTTTAGTTTGAATGCGACACTACCTATATTTTTGCTTATGACTCTGGGCAATGTATTCAGAAGAATCAGGATAATTGATGATAATGCTGCCGGATTTATGAATAAGTTTGTATTTAAGGTGGCACTGCCGGTCCTTCTGTTTTCAGATCTGGCTAAGCAGGACTTTATTGGGACCTGGAATACGGGATTTGTGCTTTTCTGCTTTGCAACAACGATTGTGAGCATATTTTTAATATGGATACTTTCAAAAATAATAATTAAAACGCCTTCCAGAAGGGGAGAATTCCTGCAGGGGTCATACAGGAGTAGTGCAGCACTTTTGGGAATCGCCTTTATCCACAGTATTTATGGCGAATCAAGTAGTGGAATGGCACCTTTGATGATTCTTGGCAGTGTGCCATTATACAATATCTTTGCAGTAATAATCCTCACACTAACAGCTCCGCAGGATGAAAATGGTGGACGTTCTTCGGAAGATAAGAGCAAATTGATAAAAAAGACAATACTTGGAATAGTAAAGAATCCTATCATCTTAGGTATTATGATGGGGCTGTTATGGTCTGTACTTAAACTTCCAATTCCAAAGATAATGAATACAGTGGTGGATGATATAGGTAAGCTGGCAACGCCTTTGGGGCTTATGTCAATGGGAGCAACCTTTGAATATAGAAAAGCATTGCAGAATATAAAGCCTGCGCTGGTTGCCAGCTTCATAAAGCTTTTCCTTCTGGTCATGATCTTCATGCCGATTGCTGTGAGTATAGGATTTTCCGGGGAGCAGATAGTGGCCATTCTTGTTATGCTTGGATCAGCAACAACGGTAAGCTGCTATATTATGGCTAAAAATATGGGACATGAAGGAACATTAAGCAGCAGTATTATCATGATAACGACCTTTGGATGCTCATTTTCTCTGACGTTTTGGCTTTTTGTGTTGAAAACACTTGGGGTTATCTGATTGTGTGAAAGATACGTGGCGGAAAGTTTAAATTTGTTTTGAAAATGCTTACACTACGATCATTTTGCTGATAAAATGTAAAACGCTATAAAACCCAATGATAGGGGAGTGTAAATGGAGGAGATAAAAATGAATACAGACAAAAGAAGATGGTTTATACTTTTAGCCTGTTGTCTTATCAATTTATGCCTTGGTTCTATTTACGCCTGGAGTGTTTTTTCTTCAGCAATGACTGAGTATTTAAATACTACCGTAGGGCTTAATCTTGGACCGGGTGACATGGCTATTGTGTACACTATTGCGAATTCAGTAGGACCTATAACTATGATAAGCGGAGGATGGTTCAACGATCACATTGGACCTAAGCTGGTAATCATGATAGGCGGAATCATGTGGGGGGCGGGAATGTTTTTCTCAGGCTTTGCGACAAGCGTTCCTTTCCTTATTGTGACTTATGGTCTTATAGGGGGACTTGGTCTTGGAATGGCTTATGGCAGCACGATATCTACCTGTGTAAAGTATTTTCCGGATAAAAGAGGATTGATCGGAGGTATAACAACAGCTGTCTATGGTGCAAGCTCGGTTATTCTTCCACCGATCGTAACAAAGATTGTTGCAGCATCGGGTGCGCCGTTTGCCTTTAAGGCTATAGGAATCGCGTTCCTTGTAATAATTGTCCTTGCAGCGCTTTCTCTTGCACCTTGTCCGGACGGGTATAAGCCTGAAGGCTGGAATCCCCCTGCGGCAAAGGCAGGAGCAGGTCCAATAAACATGGACTGGAAGCAGATGATAAAGACTCCTGTATTTTATGTAATGCTTATTCTTCTTACCTGTGGAGCTTTTTCGGGTATGATGGTTATATCACAGGCATCACCCGTGGCACAGAACATGATTGGAATGACAACAGCTGCAGCAGCCGGAGCAGTTTCAGTCCTTGCACTTTTTAATGCTCTTGGAAGAATCATGGCGGGATATATTTCTGACCGTATCGGAAGAATTAATACACTAATGGGAGCATGTATTCTCTCAGTTGCAGGACTTTTGCTTTTGTTTATTTCACATGAGGGAAGTCTTTTAACCTTCTATATCGGGCTTTCAATTGTAGGAGTTGCTTTTGGCTCGTTTATGGGTGTTTACCCGGGATTCACTGTTGATCAGTTTGGGCCTAAAAATAACAGCGTTAACTATGGAATAATGTTCATAGGCTTTGCACTTGCAGGTTATTTTGGGCCGCAGATCATGCGAAACGTATATGCTTCTACAGGGGCATATCAGAATGCGTTCCTTATAGCCAGTGGGTTGTCGCTGTTTGGCGTTATTCTTACTATAGTGTATAGAAAAGTAAAATAACCCATAATCAGTTGTATTTTCCCGGTGTTGTGCCCTTCATTTTTTTAAATATTCTGATGAAGGCATTACTGCTGCTAAAACCGGTAATGGCAGCTATATCGGATATTTTCATATTTGTGTTTTGCAGTTTTTGTATGGCGTGATTGATTCTTATTTCGTATAAGTAGTCAATCACGCTTTTTCCGTATTCATTTTTGAATTTCTTTGAAAGGTAGGCAGGCGTTATATCAAAATGCTCTGCTATGGTGTTTAGGTTCATGTTAACATCAAAATAGTTATTATCTATGTATTGACAGATATTTTTGCCCAGAATTATTATTGTTTTACCGCTTACAGGGGCCACTACCTCAGCATTTGTTTTTACTATATTCAGATTGCTGGGATGGTGGCCTGATAACCATAGGCCTTGCATCATACGAAGATGGTAAATCAATCACCGATATGATGGAGGAAGCGGATGCAAAGCTATACTATAGTAAACGAAATGGCAAAAACTGTGTTGTGAGTGAGTTGTAGTTATGCTTATTAGGCGCATATGCTTTAGTATCTGTTATGCACTTTTTCTGCAAAACACATCATATCCTGAATCTTGATTTTTGTCCCATCATCAAGAATTACTGTGCCACTCATCTTGCCAAATACCTGATGCTGGTCGGAGACAATGATTTTGTAATCAAGGTTCGCAGACCTGTCAAGTACCGGAATAAAATTCATTTCAAAACGGCCATCGGAAGATGTGAATGTCCATGGATCCATGTATGACTCTGCAGGGATATTGAAGGTAATATCATCGAGCTTATGTACTTTACCGTTATAAAAAATGATATTTTCTGATGCGGCAATAGTATTCCCGAAGCCGTAACCTATATTGAAACCAAAGGGAATTCCATCAATATCTGTATTGCCGGATCCCCAATACCAGGTATTGTCATATGTCCAGACTCCGCGGCCCCAGTCGAGGGTTCCGAAATCCTTCGCCGGGTTGAATTCATATTTTTTTCCATCGTAAAGCATATATCCGGAGGCTCTCATACAGTTTATCTTCTGATTGTAGTAAAATGCATGCTTTTTATCCCATGGAGTTGCGATGACCATGGTATCCATGTCAGGCTGAGATAACCATATATCACATTCAAAGGGCTTTCCCATATAAAAATTATCGAAGTGACAGGTGATATGCCTTTTTGAAGGAGCGGTTTCAAATTTCATCTGCAGGCGCTTGTCTTCATAAATGGTTGTGCCACCTTCAGAAGATGCGGGCAGACAAAGTTTGCCCATTGGAAATGCATTAAGAACGGTTTCAGTGTGTTCCTTCGGATTATCGCCAAACTCCAGAAGAGAAACAGATTGAAGGCCAATGTATCCGTCATCTGAGATGGTAAAAGCACCGGCAAAGCTATCCGAGAGAACAAGATAGTAATCCCATTCCTTTATTCGCCATGTGGGGGCTTTTATCATGGCTCTGTCATAGCGTTGTATCAGAGCCCTTGACCATCCGGGCTCAGTGAGTTCACCGTCATTTCCAAGTAAAGGGTGCGATGTGGTTACTTCATGGTTTCTGCCCATACAGACCTCCGGATCTGAAAAATGATTGATGCTACATATCAATATTAACACTATTTTTGAACGGTTACATGATAAAATATTTTTATGGAATATAGTCTGATATAAACTGCAGTTTATAGAGGTGCAATTATGTACAATGAATCAGAGATTAAACACATAGTCAGCAGGCAACGTGATTTTTTCAGAACAGGAAGAACGCTTGATACAGAGTGGAGGATAAGACAGCTAAAAAGGCTTAAGAATGCTGTTTTAAGGCATAGGAAAGAGCTTGAAGCAGCGTTATATGATGATCTGGGAAGGTCACCTCTGGAGGCATATTTTTGTGATATAGGCAGTCTTATTCTTGAAATCAATGAAGCTATACATGGACTCCATAGATGGGCAAGACCCGAGACTCATTTTAGCGGAATTCATTGCTTCCCAAGTTTGATCAGCAAGGTATATAAGATGCCGTATGGCGTTACTCTGATAATAAGTCCATTCAATTTTCCGGTTCTCCTTTCACTTGGGGTACTCTGTGCAAGTATGGCAGGCGGGAATACAGCAGTCATAAAGGCAAGCTCCAAATCCGAAAGGTGCACAGCTATTCTGGAAAAAATCATAGCTGAGATTTTTCCGCCAAAATATGTCGTGGTTATAGGTGGCGGACATGATGTGGCTGATTTGTGTCTTGAGCAGCGTTTTGACAAGATTTTTTATACAGGATCTCCGAGAGTGGGAAAGCATGTTATGGAAAAGGCATCGAAGAATCTTACACCTGTTGCTTTGGAACTCGGTGGTGAGACCGGTAACTGGTGCATAATAAGAAAAGATGCAGATATAAGGGATGCCGCAAGAAAGATTGCTTTTTTCAAACTCTTAAACAGTGGGCAGATATGTATAAACATAAACCAGATTGCAGTTGCGGAAGAAATAAGAGAACAGTTCGTTTGTGAATTAAAGAAGGCATTTTCAAGGCAAATAGGTGAAAACTGTCTGAAAAATCCGGAATATCCAAGGCTTATAAATCATGCAGCATATGAGAAGTGTCGGGATACTGCTGAAAAATACAGAGACAGGATTATTTATGGCGGGTACGGTGATGAGACTTCCTTGAAGTATGCACCGACAATAATATGTCCCGTGGATATTGCTGAAGATATAGTTAACAAGGAACTGTTCTGTCCGATTCTTCCGCTTGTACAGTATAAAGATGAGGATATTGATCATTTGTTACATAGTATATCTATGCGGGAACACGGACTTGCTTTATATATTTTTACTAGTGATACAGACTGGGCAAAACAGGTCATGCAGAGAATGCAGTATGGTGGTGGATGTATAAACGAGGTTTGCCTTCATATGATGGTTAAGGGCGTACCGTTTAATGGCGTAGGTCATTCAGGTATGGGGGCTTATCATGGGGAATGGGGATTTAGAGAGTTTACTCATCCTTCGACAGTTCTTATCGGATCGACTAAATTCAATATGTCCATGCGGGAGCATCCCTATGACAGGTTATGGAAAAAAATACTGATTGAGTTCTTTGAAAAATGATGAAGCATATATACGCAAGTCAGCATTTCTTCAGCATAGTCAGTATGAAGTCTGTAACAGACGGTTATTCCCAAAATAGTTCATCGAGTGTTTTGTCCAAAGCTTTACATATTGCTATACAAAGCTTTATTGTTGGATTGTAGTCACCTTTTTCGATAGCACTGATTGTTTGTCTTGAGACGTCGCATAGTTTTGCCAAGTCTTCTTGAGACAAATCCTTAGCGGCTCTGGCAGATTTTAATCTCAAATTTTTCATGGCTTTAGTCCTCGCTTACCTTGTTTTCTTTAATCTGCTTAATACCTATAACAACTGCCAGTGTTATAAACGTTATTGCCATCATAGCGCTGGTGGATACCTTGGAAATCAAAAGTTGCCAGAAGTTTTCATTATGTTCGCTTTTGTCAAAATAGCGAGAAATGGTGGATATAAATTCAATAAGTTGAATAATACCGATGGCGATACAGACTCCAAAATAGCTTTTCCAACTCTGCCCGAGATAAAAAAAAGCATCATGCCATATCGAATAAACCGCAAAAACAAGGAAGCTGGTCATCACAACGATAATGAGTAATCCGCTTAATACATACGGTGGAAGAACCTTACCTGCGCATGTATCATACACAATAATTCCACAAAGCAAAATAATCATTGTAAAAAAGGCCCTTTTATATGCATCGGCTCTGATTTTTTGCTGCATTTCATCATATTGTTCATTTTTCTGTCTGCGCTTTATTATAAGAGCGAGCAGAACTACTATTACTGCATAAAATATTAGTAATATCAAAGATTCATTCATCACATTTTCCTCCTGAAGTTTAGTCAATTTTAAATGCGCATTTGGCTTTGTGATTTTATAATATTCTCTCATTAGAATAATGTCAAGTATATTTGACAATATTCTAATGAAATATGTGCAATATATTTTACATTCTAATAATCACCTCAGATGTTGGATGCGTAAAGTGAGTTATGAAAAAGCTTGATGGACATTTGTTGGACAGGATGAAATACATTATATTAAAAAAAACAACATGATCGAGGAGGCAAAAATGATTGATATTCAGTACTTATTGTGGTTACAAGAGATCAGAAACGCGACCGGGGGACTTTTTGATGAGTTCTTTAATAGTATTTCAAAGGTTGCAGTAGATGTTATGCCGTTCTTACCATTTATCATTTTTTGGTGTGTGGATAAGAAATGGGGGTACCGTTTCCTTATGACTTTAGGAGTCGGAGAAGTAGTAAACGGAATAATCAAATTGACGGTTTGTGCTTATAGACCTTGGATAAGGTCAGATCTGATCGAGCCGGCAGGGGATTCTAAGTCGGCAGCGACAGGCTATTCTTTCCCCAGCGGACATACTATGAGTGGGACGTGTACCTATGGTACAACATTTGCCTGGCAGAGAAAAAAGAGGTCATGGGTGGCAGTAATCTGCGGTGTTTTGATAGCTTTGACCGGTTTTTCAAGGAATTTTCTGGGAGTACATACTCCACAGGATGTGATCGTAGGTTTTACAGAAGCTGTGATAGTAATCTGTATAGTTGGAGTTGTTCAGAAGAAAATAAATGGTGATGATAAAATACTCGATATTCTGTCAGTAATTGGAGTTATTGCTATTATAGGAGCCCTGATATATATCACTCAAAAGCCTTATCCTATGGATTATGTGGACGGTGTGCTCCTTGTAGATCCCGGAAAGATGATGAATGATAGCTTTAAGGCATGTGGTGCATTTATAGGACTTTTGGTGGGAAGCTATATTGAGCGCCACTATATCAGGTTTGAGATTCCGGTTGGGGCCAAAAACCTTCCTATTCTTGCATTTGTAGGATTCATTATAGCTTTTTCCTGGAAGGAGTATTTTGCACCGGCGACAATTGTTGCAGCACTTGGCGGACATTGGGGCAATTTCGTAGCCAGATGTATTTTATGGTTCTTTGTTGTAGCTGTTTGGCCGGTGGTTATACAAAAAGAATGCGATTGAAAAGGGTTGATTTTTTGTAAATAAGGGTTAAAATTACAACAAATGCAGAGAACAGAAATAGTAGATATCTTGAGACCTTCAGAGAGGAGCCGGCCGGTGAGAGGCTTCGGTTTTCGGATATTGAACCCGTCTGGGAGCAGCAGAAGGGAAAACTGATTATTTCAGAAACTTCTGACGGAGGTCACCGTGATCATAGACATGTGAGTATCAGCTCACAATGAGGTGCAGGTTTAGAGTGTAGTGTATTAGCCTGAATTTAGGTGGTAACGCGGATATTATTATTCGTCCTAAGTGTACAAGTAAGGTATACTTAGGACGTTTTTTTTGAAAGGAGCTTAGTATTTATGAAACTTAGTAAATTAGTAGGAGTACGATTCAAGGAAAAGCCGGCATATTGTGTAATCGACAGCCACACTTTCAGTCTTCGCGGAGGATATGTTAAGCGTGTGTCTAACGGTATTTTTTCACTCTATAATCCAATGAAGAGAGTTACCCAGAATATTGAGAGGATTTTAAGAGAGGAGATGGATGCTGTAGACTGTCAGGAAGTTATGTTTCCTGTTGTTCTTCCCGGTTCACTCTGGGAGGAGTCAGGACGTTATACAAGTGTCGGTGAAGAGCTCCTTAGATTTAAGGATCGTAACGACACACCTATGGTGCTTGGTATGACACATGAAGAGGCAGCCGTTCACCTGGTGAGAGAGTATGGCAGTACTTATGCAAACTATCCTTTCTCGATTTTTCAGATTCAGACAAAGTATCGTGATGAAGCCCGTCCAAGAGCAGGTCTTATAAGAGTTCGTGAGTTCACAATGAAGGATGCTTATTCTTTTCATACATCGCAGGAAGACCTTGAGCAGTACTATGAAAAAATGGCAAGAGCCTATGACAGGATTTTCGAGCGCGCAGGTGTTCCCGATGTTATATCTGTTAAATCTGATTCAGGTATGATCGGTGGCAGCGTATCTCACGAATACATGCTTCTTACGGATGCGGGTGAGGATTCAATTGTTCTTTGTGATAACTGCGGTTACAGCGCAAATATGGAGGCAGCTGATACAACTGTTGATAATTCGGGATGTACGCCTGCTGCTGAGCTTAAGAAGGTTCACACTCCGGGTTGCAAGACAATCGAGGATGTTTGTGCATTTTTAAACAGCAAGGTAGAAGAATCCTGCAAGGCAGTTGTTTATCAGTTAAATGCTACAGATGAGTATGTTGTTGTATTCATTCGTGGTGACTACGAGGTCAATGAGACAAAGCTTACTAACTATCTCCATGAGGATGTTCATCCTGCAGAGATTACAGAGGATTCAGGACTTGTTGCAGGCTACTGCGGACCTTATCAGCAGAATGCAAAGTGCAGGATTATTTATGATAAGTCTTTGGAAGGAATCGAGAATCTTTGCTGCGGTGGTAACGAAACTGACTATCATTACACAGGACTTAATATCAAGAGAGATATCGGAGATGTTGAGTATGTTGATGTCAGCAAAATCCGTGATGGTGATATTTGTCCCTGCTGTGGCAAGAAGACGATCAGAATCAGCCGTGGTATTGAGGTTGGTAATATCTTCCAGCTTGGCACAAAGTACTCAAAGAGCATGGAAATGTCATATACAGATGAGGATGGTACATCAAAAACACCTATTATGGGATGCTATGGTATAGGTGTAGGACGTCTTGCTGCAAGTATCATGGAAGCCTGCCACGACGAAAAAGGACCTATCTGGCCCATCACTGTTGCGCCATGGAAGGTGCATGTTTGCTGCATGAGAAGAGATGATGATGCATGCAGAGAAGCAGCAGACAAGATTTACGAAGAGCTTACAAACATGGGTATAGATGTTCTTTATGATGACAGAGATGTCCGTGCCGGTGTTATGTTTGCTGACGCAGATCTCCTTGGTGTTCCCGTACGTGTTATCGTTGGACCCAAGGCTTTGGCAAACGGTGAGATTGAGCTTTCTACCAGGGATAAGAGTGTACAGCTCTCCGTTAAGAAGGAAGACATTATCATTGAAACAAAGAAACTCATGGATTCATTGTATGAAAAAATAAATTCAAAAGTTAAGAGTAAAATATAAGGGGCTACGTGTAATTGAGAATTGATTTTAGATTATGTCAGTGATTGTAAGCATGATACAGAACCCGGATGCGCTGTTAAAGCTGCATTAGAAAGTGGCGAACTGTCACTTGAGCGATATAATCTGTATAAATCGTTAAGTAATGAAAATACAAAGAACTATGCCAGAAAGAAATATCAAAATGGGCAAAGGCTGCAAAGAAGATGAAAAATTCAAATCTTTATACAATCTTAATACGAGAGAGCAATGTTTAATATAGTCTTATTTGATTAGGAGTTAATATCTAGATAAGCGATAAGACCTCATAGCTGTTTTTATGTAATGTAAGAGGTCAACAGGAGTTTATATATGATATTAATAAAAAGTGTAAAGGAGAGGCTTACTTCCTTTCAGATTATTATTTTAGGGTTTGCCGGTGTCATTTTGCTGGGGGCATTTTTTCTTATGCTGCCGGTATCATCAGGTATGGGAGTTGTTACATCTTTTGATAAGGCTCTTTTTACATCTGTATCAGCAGTTTGTGTAACTGGACTTGTTGTAGTTGATACAGCTACATATTGGTCGTTTTTTGGGCAACTTGTGATTTTGATTTTGATTCAGATCGGAGGGATGGGGGTTATTACAGTCGCATCTCTGATGGTGATGCTCGCGGGAAGAAAAATCAGTCTTATGCAGAGACAGACTATGCAGAATGCAATTTCTGCTCCACAGGTAGGTGGAATTGTAAAGCTTACAAGATTTATTTTAAAAATATCTTTTCTGGTTGAAGTGGCAGGGACCGTGCTGCTCCTTCCGGTTTTTGTGCCCTCGTATGGCATACAAGGAATATGGATGTCACTATTTCATGCAGTTTCAGCCTTTTGTAATGCCGGTTTCGATCTGATGGGAAATAAAACAGGCAAGTTCAGTTCACTGTCAGCTTTTTCCGGTAACGGATATCTTAGTTTAGTCATTTCAATGCTGATAGTAATAGGTGGTATCGGCTTTGTCACTTGGAAGGATGTTATATCCAAAAAAACTGCTTTTAATGAATACAGAATGCAGACCAAGGTGGTTATAGTGACTACCATGATTCTTATAATCATTCCATCAATTATTTTCTTTTTTGCGGAATTTTCAAGTGCTCCTTTGGATAAACGCATTTATATGTCGATTTTTCAGGCAATTACGCCCAGAACGGCTGGATTTAACACAGCTGATTATACGAAAATGACGGACGTGGGACAGGGTATAACTATGATTCTCATGCTGATCGGAGGGGCTCCGGGATCAACTGCCGGAGGTATGAAAATAACTACAGTGGCTATTCTTTATGCCAATGCCATTGCAGTATTTGGAAGTAAACCAAATGCTAATATTTTTGGCAGAAGAATTGAGGACTGCATAGTAAAAAGTGCATCTACAATTTTTTTTATGTATGTGACCTTTTCCATAGGTGCAGCAACAATTATTAGCATGATAGAAAAGCTTCCTATGGAGACCTGTATGTTTGAAGCTTTTTCAGCTATCGGAACAGTAGGCCTTACGCTTGGGGTTACACCGTCACTTTCGTCTTTTTCGCACATTTTGTTGATGTCGCTTATGTTTTTTGGCAGAGTCGGGGGATTGACCATTATATTTGCCGCCTTTTCACACAAGGATAAGAGTATTCTCAGATATCCTACTGAGAACATTATGGCGGGATAAGGAGTAAAAAATGAAATCTATACTAATAATCGGAGTAGGTAATTTTGGAATGCTTATTGCCAAACAGGTTCATGAGCTTGGACATCAGGTTATGGCAGTTGATAAGGATGAAGAGCGAATTAACGAGGTTCTTCCTTACGTTACAAATGCTCTTATAGGAGATAGCACAAATGAGAGCTTTCTACGGTCTATAGGAATAAATAATTTCGATGTGTGCATTGAAACTATAGGAAATGACTTTCAGAGTTCACTTGAGACAACTTCACTTTTAAAGGAGCTTGGCGGGAAAAAGGTGGTTTCAAGAGCAAACAGGGAGGTACAGGCAAAGTTTCTGTTAAGGAATGGAGCAGACGAAGTGGTTAATCCGGAAAAAGAGATGGCTAAGTGGACTGCTATAAGGTACACATCAAAGCATATTCTGGATTATGTCAAACTGGATGATAATCACGCTATATTTGAAGTAAAACTTCCAAGGGACTGGATAGGAAAAAGCATAAAAGAAATAAATATCAGACAAAAATTTGGAATAAATATTATGGCAATCAAAGAGAATGGTGATATGAAACTGACAATTTCGCCGGATGATGTATTTGAGGAGGGACAGACTTTACTGGTATTGGGAGAACATAAAGCGATACAAAGATGTTTCCATATATGAGTGGAGGTTTATAATTATGTTAGAGGGTATAGTCTTTATTGCAACGATTCCATTTTTTCTTGGGGCTTTTTATATTACAAATAGAGTGTTTTCCTTTATTTGGGGTATTGAAGGACCTAAGGGTGAACGAAAAAAGAAAGGGATAGTTCATGACCTACGAAACACGAGCAGAAAGCACAATCCCGGCTGAGCATGTACTTGTCTGCCTGTCGCCTTCACCAACGAACAGAAAGATCATTGATGAGGCATCAAAGCTGGCAAAAGCTTTTCATGCAAATTTCACTGCACTTTATGTGTCCAAAACGCAGGAGGATAATCTGCCTGCGGAGGATTCTGCCAGACTTCAAAATAATATAAGACATGCAGAGGATATAGGTGCGACGATAACAACAGTAATTGCAGAGAGTATACCCTTTGCAATTGCAGAGTTTGCCAGAGTTTCGGGAGTTACGAAAATTGTTATAGGACGCAGCAATACAAAAAGATATCATTTTTGGGAGAGACAAACTGTCACGGAACAGCTTATTTCAATTGCCCCCGGTATCGACATATATATTATTCCCGATTCAAAAACTAATAGCAAAATAGAGCAAAGCAGCAGATTTGCAGAACATATTGCTCCTACAGGAAAAGATATTCTGATTACTGCAGCTCTTTTGGTAGGGATGACTCTGGTTGGAATATGCTTTCGCAGGCTTGGTTTTACCGAATCCAATATTATAACGGTATACATCTTTGGTGCTTTACTCAGCGCCATTCTTACGAGGAGTCATTTTTGCAGCCTTATAAGTTCATTTTGCAGTGTTCTTCTGTTTAATTTCTTTTTCACTGAACCAAGGCTCACTTTTCATGTATTTGAACCCGGATATTTTGTCACTTTCATAATAATGCTGGTAGCTGCCCTGCTGACAGGTTCTTTGGCTTACAGATTAAAGGATGTGGCCAGAGAATCTGCTCAGTCCGCTTTTCATACAAAGGTATTATTTGATACCAATCAGCTTCTCCAAAAAAGAAGAACTGCTGATGATATTTTAAAGGTTATGGCCAATCAGGTGATTTTGTTGCTTGATAAGGATGTAATAATATATCCTGTGGAAAATGGCGAACTTGGCGAGGGATATATTTATCTTAGCGATGGTGACGGTAATGGGACACCTTTTCGGGATCATAATGAAGACGAGGTTGTAAAATGGGTTCTTGAAAATAAGAAAAGAGCCGGAGCTACGACCAAGGTTTTTAATAATGCAAAATGTCTGTATCTGGCTATCAGAATAAACGGAACTGTTTATGGAATAATGGGAATAAACGTTGGGAAAAAGGTTCTGAGTTCGTTTGAATACAGTATCCTTCTGTCTATACTTGGTGAATGTGCACTTGCTTTGGAAAATCTCAACAATGAGAAAGCCAAAGAAGAAGCGGCACTAATGGCCCAGAATGAAAAGCTGCGGGCAAATATTCTAAGGACTATATCACATGATCTAAGGACTCCACTGACATCAATATCGGGAAATGCAAGTAATCTCTGCAGCCATTACAAGTATCTTGATGATGAGACCAGAGAACAGATTTTTTCTGACATCTATGATGATTCCGAATGGCTTATACAGCTGGTTGAGAACCTTTTATCCGTAACAAGAATAGAAAATGGGGAGATGCAGCTGAATAAATCATTGGAAGTTCTTGATGATATTGTAGATGAGGCAATTAAACACATTGACAGAAATAAGGCGGACCATGAGATAAATATCAATTGCGCAGATGATCTTGTCGTTGCGGAAATGGATGCAAAACTAATTACGCAGGTTATAATTAATCTTGTTAATAATGCAATAAAGTATACCCAGAAAGGTTCCAAGATCGATATTTCATATGGGGTAAAGGATGATCTGGTTTATGTGAATGTTATAGATAATGGCCCCGGAATGGATGACAATATGAAAGAGCATGCCTATGATATGTTTTACACCGGACATAACACTGTTGCGGATGGAAAAAGAAGTATGGGACTTGGACTTGCCTTGTGCAGATCAATAGTGGAGGCTCATGGAGGAACTATTGAAATAAGGGACAATTATCCTTCGGGGTGTATAATAACTTTTTATCTGAAAAAGAAAGATGTGTGTATAGATGAATAAATTTCAGATTTTGGTAGTGGAGGATGATCCTCCGATCAGAAACCTAATAGCTACAACTTTAAAAACTCATGACTATAAATATCTGTTGGCGAAGGATGGAGAGGAAGCAATTTTACAAGGCTCAACGCACAATCCGGACGTTGTTTTTCTTGATTTGGGACTTCCGGATATTGATGGAGTTGAGGTGATAAAACGAATTCGTGAATGGTCAAATATGCCAATTATTGTGATAAGTGCCAGGAGCGAGGACGAAGATAAAATAGAAGCGCTTGATGCAGGTGCAGATGATTATCTCACAAAGCCTTTTTCTGTGGAGGAACTTCTGGCAAGACTTCGTGTAATGCAAAGAAGAATAGCCATGCTACAGCCGGACAATGATGTTGCAGAGAGTTCTGTTTATGAAAACGGAAAACTGAAAATTGATTTGGCGGCAGGCTGCGCTTATAAGAACGGAGAAGAATTGAAGCTTACTCCTATTGAGTATAAGCTTCTCTGCCTTCTTGCAAGGAACACCGGAAAAGTACTTACGCACAAATATATAACACAAAAAATCTGGGGTAGTGCCTGGGATAGCAATGTTGCGTCACTTCGAGTGTTCATGGCCACTCTCCGGAAAAAACTTGAGGACAAAAACGATAATGCTGTTTATATTCAGACACATGTCGGAATAGGCTATCGGATGCTTAAGGTGGATGCAGGATAAAACCGCAAAGCAGCTCATATCTGAGCTGGGAATAGGGAATGCAGTACTAAAGCATATAGTCTGTTGAGGTGAGTAAATAAATGATATTTATGGAATATGGTCCGGATCAAAGTGATACGATTATTTTACTGCATGGTGGAGGATTATCATGGTGGAATTATCGGGAAATTGCTGAGTTATTACAGGGAGAGTATCATATTATTCTTCCGATTTTGGACGGACATGCAGGAAGTGACAGACCATTTACGACAATCGAAGAGAATGCAGAAGAGATTATCCGGTTCATTGATGAAAAATTATCCGGTTCTGTCCTGCTGATTGGAGGGCTATCGCTGGGAGGACAGATCCTGTTGGAAATGTTATCGAAGCGCAAAAATCTCTGCTCTTATGCACTTGCAGAGAGCGCAGCAGTTATTCCTTCAAAGCTGACGAATATGTTGATCGCACCGACCTTTGGGTGTAGCTATGGACTCATTAAAAACAGATCTTTTTCCAAATTACAGTTTCAGTCTCTGCACATAAAACCGGATTTGTTTGAAAACTATTACCGGGATACCTGTCAAATTAAAAAACAGGATATGATCGCATTTATGAAAGAAAGTACAGCTTATGTATTGAAGGATTCTATAAAAGAGTCATCTGCTATAATCCATGTGTATGTCGGTGAAAAGGAAAAACGTGAGATTCTTCTATCTGCCAAGGCCATTTGCCGGATAATCCCTTCATGCAAGCTGCATCAGATGGACGGTCTTAGGCATGGAGAGTTTTCAATTAACCATGCGGACAGGTATGCGAATGCGATACGGCAAATAGTTAAAGGCGAATAATACCATACATGATAAATGAAGTTGACACATGCCCATAGCGGAATTATGAGGTTGTTTTATGCTACGTGATGCTGATATCAGGGATGGCCTTTGTGACTATCTTGAAACAAAATATGGTAAGATACGCTTCTTTGAAGAGCTTACTATGGGAAAATCCAGAGCGGATATTGTCATGGTTACAGAACAAGGGCTATACGGCATAGAGATTAAAAGTGATGCCGATACCTATGAACGGCTTTCAAGACAGGTAAGGGACTATGACAGATTTTTTGACTACAATTATGTTGTAGTGGGGAGTACTCATGCAGGCCATATAAAAGAGCATGTGCCGGACCATTGGGGAATCATTTCTGTCGAAGATGTTGGCGGCGAACTTGATTGCTATGAGATGCGTTCGCCCCAGCCTAGCCCAAAGGTAAAGCTGACGAATCAGATGGGGCTTTTATGGAAGCGAGAGCTTGCAGTGCTTCAGGAGAAGAACACACTGTACAAATATTCGGATAAGAGCAAGATGTACCGTAAAAAGTACCTTATGGAGAGTGTGGATAAAGAATTGCTAAAAAAACAGATGCTGGAAGTGCTGTTTGAAAGGGATTATTCGATATTTGAGGATTGATAAAAGGGATGCTCATTGTACATTGTACTGATGAGAATCCCTCTTTAATTATTTATTATTTAATAACAGCGCTCTTGGAAAGACCTTTCTTTGCAAAAAGTTTGCCGTAAGCAGCTTTCTTCTTGGCGGGAACCTTAATTGCTACATTCTTTCCGATGGATGAGAATGCTTTGTTGGAAACAGTTTTCTTAGTGAGCTTAGTGGACTTAATTGTAATTTTTGTTAGTCCCGGAGCTCCTTTGAATGCGGTAGCATCAATGGTTTCTACGTTGGCTCCTACAGTAATCGTCTTAAGTTTTTTGCATCCACTAAAGGCCTTAGAACGTATTCCTGTTACTTTATAGGTTACACCCTCGTAGGCGATAGTATTTGGAATAGTTACCTTTTTCCCTTTCTTGTTAGTGAATTTATCAAAACTGACTGTAGGATTGCTCTCGTCTGTAGAGGTAACAACATACTTGTTCCATTTACCTATTAAGATATTGGAATCTATCTCCTGAATTTTTTTATAAAACTCAGTGGATTCAACGCGGGATTTTGTTTGTTCTTCCTGCTTTTTTACCGGCTCTTCTTGCTTTTCCGGAAGGTCGGGCTTTTTGTTATTTGAAGTCTCAACCCACTTTGCATAAAGTGTAAAGCTTGATTTTACAGGAGTATTAAAATCGTATTTGTTATTACCTGCAGCGTCAGTAGTCCAGCAATCAATAGTAAATCCTTCTACGGATGTAACGTTCAGGGGCCTTGATGCCTTCTGCCCTTCTGAAATTAGCTGATCTGCGGGAATTGTTCCCTGCTTGCCGTTAAGGTCAAATTTAACGGTATATTTTGGAATTGAAAAATCGGTGATAACAGTCTTAGCAGGTTTGTTAGTGCTCTTATCTGTAATTGTGTAATAACCCGGGAGACCATCACCAAAATATTGTCCTTTTGAATATTTTTCCGGTTTTTTAACAGTTATGTTATCTCTGATTGCTATATCGTGGGAAATACCACCATATAAAGCGCATCTATCACCGGTTATATTGCTTTTTCCTCCGGCTATGTCTATTGTACCGGTATTGGTATGAAGGCCGTAATAGGAGCAATTATTCACAGTAAGCGATCCGTCAAGCAGTGTGATTGACTTTTCTGAATTAATACCAACGCCTGTTTTATTTATTGTGATTCTTGTATCCTTTCCACTTATTTCAACACCTTTATAAGCCCAGATTCCCTGTTCACCTCCGGACAATGAGAAAATACCGTCTATGCATAAGGAGGACTGATCACAATAGATAGGAGTAACGTAATCCTTTGATACTGTTAGAGTGGCATTTCCGGTAATTGAAAGATCTTTCTTTGAGTACACAATAGTATTGTAATTGCCAACTGTTCCGTAAACATCATTCATTGTGACATTGCTGAAATATAGAGTGCTTGTAGCCGGATTATATGTTATCTTCCCGTCCAGCTTGGGTAATATATTATTTTTGTTGAATTCATTTACTCTTATTCCGGCAACCCAAACGTCGTATTCAGTCAGTTTTTTCCACTTCGCATAAAGCATTATGGATTTATTTACGGGCTGCGGAAAATCGAATTTTTCATCATCTTTGCACTGGTTTGATGTGTACCATCCCTCTATATAATAGCCATTAGCTATAGAAGTTGCAGGGGAGTTTACGACAGCACCCTTGCTAAGCGATAATATAGATGGATTTGTTGCATTATCCGGAGTACGTCCGTTGAAATTAAAATAGACACTTACGCTATTTGAATTTTCAATAGGCTTTACTTCGATATTACGAGCACCGAATTTTTTAGTCGAACCCACGTCGCTTATGCTTGCTAGAGTAGTATACATGGCAGGTACGTTATCAACCTTACTGCCTGATGGATTTGTAATCTTAAATTGCTTTTCAGGAATGTATAAACAATTTACTTGTGCTAAAATTGCTTCACTATTTGCTGTAATTTTTACATGTCCATTAACAAATAAAATTTTGCCTAAGTATGATAGAATTCCATGCCTTGTGCATTGTATGTCAATATAGCTGCAGTTAATTGTAGTACCGCCAACGGCACTTATTCCATCGTGGCTTATGTTTTCCATTTTTACTGATGTTTTATCACCCGAAATGGTAAGAGTCGGACATTCTATGCCGTTGTAAAAACCTTTTATATCATATTTTCCTATAATAGTAAGATCCTCTGTGCACTTGATTGCAGTAAAACCGGCGTCTGAACCATAATTTTGAAAATTAAGGCTGCCGACTTTAATTGTAAGCGGAACTTTAGAATAGATATAACAGGATTCGTATGTGCCTGTAACATTGGCAAGATTACTAATATGAAGTGTATTGGTCTTCGGATCAAAATGATCTTTCGAATCTCCTTTACCATTGTTAATTATTGTTCCGATCTTATCTTTGTTTTCACTTGTAATTTGCGTATCGCCTAGCCAAACATTATATTTTGTTTCTGCATAAGCCTTGTTTTTTATCCCCAACAGCATGAATAGCGCCATGCCAAACATGAGGACATATTGTGTCAGTTTCTTCATTCTTTGCACTTTTTTCATACAACCCCCTTTTTTCGCTGTAAAATTTTGAAATATTGTCCGAATGTTCATTAAACAATGCACCGGAATAGATTCACCCCCTGCGTTTTAGTATATATCATATTTGCGACAAAAAGAATACGGAATATAAATTAAGCGCAGTTGTATGAGACGAAATGCGATACCATTAAAAGTTTATCGTCTTTTAATAATTTAAATGTGCTGAATATCGTATCATTATTAAGAGAAGAACTTTGGGACAAGCCCGCAAAAGGAGGTTAGAATGAAGAGAAAAGTATTATCTTTTTTAATGGCAATGGTTGTTTCAACATTGCTGGTTGCACCTACTAAAATGATCGCGAGTGCAGAAACTGACAGTTCAGGATCTACCTATGTTGTTCAAAAGGGTGATTTTTTGGAGAAAATTGCTCAGGAACAGCTTGGTGACAGCAAAAGATGGAAAGAAATTTACGAGCTGAATAAGGATAAGATAAAAAATCCCAGTATAATCAGGGCGGGAATGGAGCTGCGGCTTACAGCAGAAGAGGAAACCGCTGATACAGAAGAAAAATCAGAAGAAGTCAGTGCCCAGGAAGACAATACGAAGGAAGAGAAAGTAGAAGAAAAGCAAGACGATAAAGAAGAAGCCAAGGAAGAGAAAGTAGAAGAAAAGCAAGACGATAAAGAAGAAGCCAAGGAAGAGAAAGTAGAAGAAAAGCAAGACGATAAAGAAGAAGCCAAGGAAGAGAAGGTAGAAGAGAAGAAAGACGATAAGGAAGAGGCTAAGGACGAGAAGGTAGAAGAGAAGAAAGACGATAAGGAAGAGGCCAAGGACGAGAAGGTAGAAGAAAAGAAAGACGATAAGGAAGAGGCTAAGGACGAGAAGGTAGAAGAGAAGAAAGACGATAAGGAAGAGGCCAAGGACGAGAAGGTAGAAGAGAAGAAAGACGATAAGGAAGAGGCCAAGGACGAGAAGGTAGAAGAGAAGAAAGACGATAAAGAAGCCAAGGATGAAAAAGTAGAAGAGGAAGAATCTGAAGAAGATGCTGAGGCAGAAGAAACAGACGAGGCAGAAGAAAAGGAAGAACCTGAACTGGAATACTGGGCAGCGGATTCACCCGTGGCAGCTGCAATCGTTGAGTATGTTGAGGATGTTACCGACGAGAATTCTGAACACTTCATTCCTGTTGAGGATAGAATAGCTGTTTCTGATATGGATGGAACTCTTATCGGAGAATTATATCCGTCATATTTTGAGTATATGATGTTCATTAACAGAGCACTTTACGATGACACTTATGAAGCTCCGGAGGACATGAAAGAGTTTGCTAAGGCCCTTGAGAAGGGTATTTACACCGGTGATATGCCTGAGGAATTTGAAACCAAGCATGCAAAATACGCAGGTCAGTCCTATGCCGGAATGACACCGGATGAGCTTAAAGAATATACTAAAAAGTTCATGGATACAGAGGCTGACGGATTTAAAAACCTTAAAAAAGGAGAAGCTATTTATAAGCCAATGGTATCAATGATTGAATACCTGGTTGAAAATGATTTCCAAGTCTATATAGTCAGCGGTTCCGACAGAACAGTTTGCAGAGCTATTATAAAGGATAACCTTCCGATTCCTGAAAACAGAATAATCGGTATGAGCTACACCATGGTAGCAAAAGGTCAGGGAGATACTGATGGTCTTGAATATGTTTACTCTAAGGATGATGAAGTGATTCTTGGCGGAGACCTTATCATCAAGACTATTAAGATGAACAAGGTTAGTGAAATTGCACAGGAGATAGGAAAAGTGCCTGTGCTTTCATTCGGAAACAGCTCCGGTGATATTTCCATGGCTCAGTATGTAACCGACAATGATAAGTATGAGTCAAGAGCATTCATGGTTTTGTGTGATGACCTTGAGCGTGAGCATGGAAACATGGAAACAGCAGACAAAATGAGGAAGACATGTCTTGAGCGTGGATTTATGCCTATTTCCATGAGAGATGATTTTGGAACAATTTATGGCGATGACGTTGAGGTGGAGCCTTATGATGATTATGAGGAGCTAGAGAACGCCGGCTGATAATAACGAAAAGGCTTTGATAATAGCAAAAATATCGTAGAATACAGTGCCCTACTCTGTTTTGCATTGTTTGTGCTCGCAATAATCGGACCGGTTGTTTATATCATTATTGCATTTTTTATGGATCCCATTACCTTGCAGAACAAAGGAATAGTCTTTGATATCAGCAAATGGACGCTGACAGCTTATGAGAGAGTAATGACAAATCCGCAGATATGGACAGGATTTGGTAATGCAGTTCTTTATTCAGTGTTATTTAGTGTGATATCGGTATTTATCACTTTGCTTGACAGATACAGCATGGAGCTTTTTATAAATGACGGAGAGCAGGTCATGTCCATGGGTGTTTTCACTGATATAAAGGCTGATGGAATAAGCTTTAAGACAAATGGAGAGCTTGCTATGGATGTTATCATGCATGAGTTGAGGAAAAATGATGCAAAGATATGATGTTGTCGCACTTGGAGAACTTCTGATAGATTTTACGGATAATGGAATAAGTGACCGGCGAAATCCGACATTTGAAGCAAATCCCGGCGGTGCACCGTGTAACGTCCTTTCAATGCTTAAAAATCTGGGAAATAAAACTGCATTCATCGGTAAAGTGGGAGATGAGCCTTTGTTAACAAGCTTCCAAACGGTGACAGAGATTTCGCTTTTTATAGAAATCCCGGTGCGGATATGATAATGACATTGATACGCGGGCGGTATAAATAGTGCTACCGATCAGGAAATAAAAGGCAGGAAATCTCTGACAAGTTCACTTGTTTTACCATTTTCTGATGGGTAAACAAACAGTATAGAAGTTTCTAATGATTTGCATTTTATTGGAAGAATTATGAAATCTTCTCCGGAATCGTCCTTTAACGAAAGGGGATACACTGCTACTGCCTTTTTATTTCTGACCCAAAGAAGAGAGGTACGAGTGTCATCGCATAGACTGAAAATATTTAAAGTAAATCCCTCTGCACTCATGGTATCTTCCAAAAGCTGCTGGTAGCGGCGGTAAATGGAAATTGGGAAGGTGGACAATTCCTCTAAAGTAATGTAGTCTCTGCTTTTTAATTTAATAGAGCTTGTTAACAGAGCCTTTGGTATTGCAGCTACCATGGGCTCTTTTCTTATGGGGATGGATTTTAGGGCACCGGTGGCAAAAGGTGTACGAAGAAATGCAGCATCTAAAGCATCCGTATCAAGCAGATGGGATAGCTCCAAAGTAGAACCATCGTATATGCGATATTTTACTTCGGGAAATGTATTGGAAAACCGGGCCAACATATCAGACACTACAGGGATGGTGGATGGAGTCAGCCCTAAGGCAAAGGTTCTTTGTGAACCGGCCTTTGAAACCTCGGATGCAGTGGAATCTGCAAGTTCAAGGATGCTGCAGCTGCGCTGATAAAAAATCTTTCCTGCTTCAGTCAGGGAAATGTGCTTGTTACCACGAATCAGTAGCAACGCACCAAGTTCATCTTCCAGTTTTTTTATAGACATAGAAAGGGGTGGCTGGCTCATGTGTAAAATCTTTGCAGCCTGATTAATACTTCCCTGATCTACAATTGTCTTAAAGTATTCCATCTGCTTTAAATCCATAGTGCCTCCAAATACTGATATATATTTTGCATATAGCTACATGATATTATTGATATTATGCATATAGCTGCTAACAGTATAAACTAGTCATAGTCATTTTTTCAAATACGAGGAGTAACAGAAAGCAGTAAAAATAATGAAACAGATAGATTTTGAGAATGGAAGAACATTAACAAATATTTTTAGGACAGCACTTCCGATGTTGGTGGCGCAGATATTGAATCTGCTTTACAACATTGTGGATAGAATTTATATAGCACGAATCCCCAAAGTGGGTACGGCTGCCTTGGGAGCCGTAGGTCTTTGTTTCCCAATCGTGATTTTGATCACAGCATTTACGAATATGTATGGAAGTGGCGGGGCACCTCTTTTTTCCATAGCAAGAGGGCGTGGTGATAAGGAAGAGGCTAAAGGAATTCAGAATACGTCCTTCTTTTTAATCCTTGTAACTGCAGTGGCTCTTACATTATTCGGAGAGCTTTTTGGCAGACCGGTACTTTCCGTATTTGGCACATCAGTCGATGCCATGGTTTATGCTCTGCCTTATTTGCGAATATATCTGCTTGGTACTGTTTTTTCCATGGTGGCCACGGGAATGAATCCATTTATCACCGCGCAGGGGTTTTCCACTATCGGAATGACCACAGTAATTGTGGGAGCAGCAGCTAATATTATTTTAGACCCGATTTTCATTTTCTTTCTTCATATGGGAGTGGAAGGTGCTGCAGCAGCCACTATTATTTCTCAGGCCTTGTCTGCAGCATATGTTGTGAAATTCCTATTTGGTAACAGATGTGAGTTCAGACTTAAAATCATGAGATTAAAGGAAATGAAGAAGTCTAAAAACAGGGCAATCAAAATCATTACCCTGGGTACCGCAGGCTTCATGACCTATTTTACTAATGCGGTGGTTCAGATTTCCTGTAATAGCGTGCTATCTCATGTAGGTGGAGATGTCTATGTGGCAGTCATGACCATAGTGAATTCCGCACGTCAGATGATGGAGACCCCAATTATTGCTATTTCCGAAGGAACTTCGCCAATCATCAGCTATAACTACGGAGCCCGAAAATTCGACAAGATAAAGAAGTCAATCATAATAATGTTTACATTGGAAATGGCCTATACAATTTGTGTTTGGCTGGTTATAAGATTTGCACCGGAGACGATCATTGGAATTTTTACAGATGACAAAACAATTCTTAAGGACGCGGTGCCGGCCTTTAACCTGTATTTCTCAACCTTTGTTTTCATGGTGTTTCAGTATACAGGACAGATTGTTTTTAAATCTTTGGGAAAGAAATGGCATGCAATTTTCTTCTCACTGTTTAGAAAAGTTGTGATTGTGGTACCGCTTACCTATATGCTTCCATATCTGTTTAATATGGGTACAAATGGTGTGTTTGCCGCCGAACCTATCAGTAATGTGGTAGGTGGTCTGGCTTGCTTCCTGACTATGCTTGTTGTTGTGAAAAAGATTATAGCGTGCTCTTAGTCTTTTATAATAAATGTATTTCTGTCATAGTCTATTAATCCATCGGCTTTCATATTTGACAGCTCCCTTGCCATGGCGCTACGGTTTATCGAAAGATAATCCGCAAGTTCCGTCCGTGACAGGGGTGTTTCTACATAGCGGCTTTCTTGCTGCTGTGAGAGCATGGACAGATATGCAAGAATCTTTTCTCTTATGGTAGTTTTTCCCATTATTTCAAGTTTGTTCATAAAAGAAATGCTTTTAAGGCCAAGTAAATGGAACATGTTCTCTGATATTTGTGCATGGAAGTGGCATGAGTTGGGACATGTGTGGATTATGCTTTTGGCTGCAAGGAAAAGAACCTTGGTATCGGTAGCAGCAGTGAACGAAACAGATGATTCCTGCACCTTGGTCACAGCAAAGTTCTCTCCAAATAATTCGCCTTCTTTTATGTACGCAAGAAGAGTTCTGTTTCCCCAGATGTCCTCTTTTATGATATGGACATTGCCATATAATACGATTCCTATATAAGGAACAGTATCCTTTTCTAAAATGATATTTTCACCTTTCTGATAATCCTTTTTGAATGAGCCTATACACATCAATAGTTTTTGCAAATCTTCGGGTGAAATATTTTCAAATAACGGTATACACTGATAATCTATCTCTTTATTCATAATAATTTATACTCTTGGTTAAATATTCCAAGAAATAGCCCCTTTCTAAAGACAGAATAAATGAGTTTTGTTGCAATTGCAACAGAATAAGAGCATTGTTTGAATTATTCTGATTGATGAAAATGTTGTAATTCAAAACAAGGAGGTTATTTACCATGGAAAATATAAAGGTAACAAAAGATATGCTGATTGGAAATGTGATTAGTGAGTACCCTGCTGCTTATGATGCTCTTATGGAAGCAGGGATGCACTGTCTTGGATGCCCGTCTGCACAGATGGAATCACTGAAAGATGCATGTCTTGTGCATGAGCTTGATCCGGACGAAGTAGTAGAGAAGGTCAATGCCAGAATTCAGATGGTATCGGTTAAAGCTTAAGGGAGGGCAGCATGAGTGCATTTTTGGGACCAATACATTTTTGGTTGTATGACAAGATTTTATTTCAGGAAAAAATTACAGCAAAGATAGCAGACAAAGCAATAGCTAATGGCTGGATATCTGATGCCTGTGACTTTGAAAATAAATATGTGCAAAAGGAGCTTCCTGCACTGGAAAGTGTTATTGATGAATCTAATATCCATGGCTGGCTCCAGGGAAGGATAAATGATGCAGAAAAAAGATATGCACAGATGATAGATATTCTTCTTTCCGAAAAAGAAGACCACAGGGATGATATACTTAAAGAAGCATACATTGCCGGTAATCAGAAAGCTGTCAGCGGCGGATTATCACCTGACCGGGTTTATAAGCTTTTTGAGGATACTTTTGTAAATGGGATGCCTTGCGACAGGGTAAATTCTGTTATTGGACAGGGAGATGATTTTATCATATGGTCACAGTCCCGGGATATTCATGGTCAGTACTGGGAAGATACTGAATGCGGAGTAGGAATGTACTATTTGCTTCGTGAACAAATCATGAGAGGAATGCTGGAAAATAGCGGATATATATTGCAGACCATCTCAGATGACACATGGAAGATTGTTAGAAGAGGTTAATGATTATGAGTATGGATCAGGAAAAGAAAATATTTGTTCCAACGATGACGCCTGAGCAGATGAAAGAGATGCATGAAAAGAAGGGTGAGATAGCGGCTTCTCTTATTGCTATAAAAGGGCATCCTTTAGAGACGCTTACAAGGGAGAACGAGGTTCTTTCCCGGCTTTTGGAGAATGCTAAAAATGGCAATACAGATCTGGAGAAGATAAGAGAAATCGTAATTCATTATGCAAAAAAGGGAGATCTTATCTATCCACTGTTAAAGGAAAAATATGAAATCGCCGGACCATCAGATCTCATGTGGACTACAGATGATGAAATAAGAGATGAGATATCTTCACTTCTTAAATCCGATTCTTCTGAAAATGATTTTGACGAAAGACTTTCAGTTGTTCTTAAGCGTGCCGGTGAAATGATTTATAAAGAAAACAAGATTCTTTTTCCTATGTGCGCAGTTCAGTTCTCTGAGGATGACTGGAAAGGGATTTATCAGGATTCCAAGGACTATGATATATGTCTGGATATAGAGCCGGGCATATGGGAAGATGGAGAGAAGTACAGAAATGACAGCAGCGAGGGAGTTGATGGAGCCAGGGATGAGATTGTCATGGCAGGCGGTCATATGACAGTAGAACAGCTGACAGCCATGCTCAATACTATCCCTATGGAGATCAGCTTTGTTGATGCTGATAACATAAACAGATATTTTAACGAGGGACACAAAGTATTCAAGCGCCCATCAATGGCAATTGACAGAGAAGTCTTTTCCTGCCATCCACCTAAGATTGAGATTATGGTCAGGTCAATAATTGATGATTTCAGAAATGGCACCCGTGATAAAGTTCCTGTATGGATGAATAAGGGCGGAAGAACAATGCTCGTAACATATATGGCAGTAAGAGACAAAGGCGGCAAATATCTGGGAACCCTTGAACTTGTCCAGGATATGGAATTTGTGAAAGAACATTTTGGTTTAGAGTGACCTGTTTATCCATATTTTTGTATATAATGATTATGCTTTAGGTAGCGTACATATTATGCCCTTTAGATTTCTTTTCATTAACAGAAAACAACAATCGAATATCAGATTACAGACATTTAAGTGTTGAGGAAGCTAACAAAGATATTTTCTTTGCAATTGCTTCCTCGTTTTCTTTGTAACCGCTTTTGATCCAATAATCTATTACGCCTGCGCTTCCTGCAGCGATGTATGAAAAGATTACTTCTTTTTCAATGTTTGATTTTGCCGGTATCATAGGATTGATAAAATTTGAAAACTTGCAATATACCAGCCTTGAAATCTTGTCTGTAAAAGAGGAAGCACCTGATGGGGTAACTGAGATAAGATTGTCATGTCCATCGCTGTTATTTCTTAAAAAGACCAGGGTCTCAACAAGAAATTGTTCAGTTGTGTTGTTTTTA
The DNA here is from genome assembly GCF_000703165.1 of Butyrivibrio sp. AE3004. Classification (NCBI taxonomy): domain Bacteria; kingdom Bacillati; phylum Bacillota; class Clostridia; order Lachnospirales; family Lachnospiraceae; genus Butyrivibrio; species Butyrivibrio sp. AE3004. The sequence continues at coordinate 321,031 of NZ_JNLQ01000001.1, read as the reverse complement.
GTTGTAAATTCCAGTTTTTCTGCCAGCTCATTTATTGTTTCGTCCTGGAGTTTATCTATGAGATCCGGAACATCCAGGTAGTATTTATAAAAGGTTGCCCTGTTGATTTCAGCGCGATTGCAAATAGCAGTAACAGTTATCTTTTCATAATCCATTTCACGGATAAGCTCATGAAATGCAGTTCTGATTCTCATTTTTGTATATCGTATTCTTCCGTCTTCTTTTTTATTAATTTTCTGTGACATAATCAACACTTCTCCCTAATGTGTTTACTAACTAACATTTGAACATATATTGATGATTGAAATAAGGTTTTACTCTTTCTATAATCAATCACACAACAAAATAATAAACAAATGTATATTAAATATCAATAGTATATTATTGGGAAAGAGGGAGAAATGAAAGATAAACAGATGAAGGTTTATGAGAGTGATAATCTGTGGGCTTCAGTATTGAAGATGGTTATTCCGGCTCTTATCGCCATAATGGTCATGCTGATCTATAACATGGCTGATATGATATTTGTCGGTCAGACAGGAGACACAGCGCAGGTTGCTGCGGTGTCGGTGGTAAGTCCAATATTCAATATCATTATGGCTGTTGCCATGCTTATTTCAGGTGGCGGTACGGTAATTATTTCAAGGGATCTGGGAGCAAAGGATGTTGAACATGCAAAAATGGTTTCATCACTATGTATGTGGACTGCGGTTATTCTTGGATTTATTTCAGGAGCACTGATAATAACCTTTAGCAAACCGCTTCTCATTTTCCTGGGAGCTACTACAGATATTGAAGGATATGCAAGAAATTACATGATCATTCTTGCCATGGGAGCACCTTTCCTTCTTCTTACCAATATGCTTGGGCAGGTAATGAGAGCCGAAGGTGCAATGAAAGAAGGATTGCTGGGTAACCTAATGGGAACGATCATTAACATAATTCTTGACCCCATCTTCATACTTGTTTTGGGAATGGGAGTTACAGGTGCAGCTATAGCAACAGTAATCGGCAATGTGGCAGCAACAGTTTATTACGGATTGTACATGAAAAAGAAGGCAGTAGTTCTCAACATGAAGCCACATTACGCATTTATAAAACCGATATACATTCTTTCAGTTATGGCACTTGGACTTCCAAATGCAGTCAGCACACTGCTCTCCGGATTATCAAATTCTTTTGCCAATCAGCTTTTGGCAAAATATGGTTCGGACTCTATAGCAGCGAATGCCGCAGCCGGGAGAGTGAATATGATCATAGTAATGATACTCATGGGGATCTGCATGGGAGCGCAGCCGTTGCTTTCCTATAATTATGGTGCAGGTAACAGGAAAAAGCTTGCAGGAGTGATGAAAATACTATTGATCCTTACTTCATCAGTTGGCATCATTACCACGGTTTTAGTCGTAGTACTTAGAAACAGCATAATCGCACTGTTTTTGAAGGACCCGGCAGTTGCAGCAATTTCAGAGAGTATCCTGACAGTACTAATGATAAGTTCCCCATTTCTTGGTTTCTTTTTCCTCGGAACAAATTTCCTGCAGGCTACCGGTTCAGCCATGAAAGCTACGTTTATTTCAGCTTTACAAAAAGGATTGCTGCTTACACCGTTGCTTTTCCTTTTTGAGTGTATTTTTGGCTTCTTCGGAATAAGATTGGCTTATGTGATTGCAGATTTTGGAGCAGTAATCATCTCTTGCATTTTCATGATCTGCGAGTGGAAAAGAATACCGGGAAAGAACCATAATTCAAGTGAAACGGATAGAAGAAAAACTGATGATTTAAGAAAGACAATTGCAAGTTTATCATAATATTGAGAGAGGTATCGACAAATGGTGATATTATTTGATGTTTTAAACGGACTAAAGTACTTTCTGATTTATATGTTTTCTGTTGCTGCATTGCTTTTTGGGGTCAATCGAATTGTAAAATTACCCAAAGAACTGTTTAGGAAGCTTTTTCATTTCGTGGCATTCTCATCAGTTATAGTGATGATCTATGCAGCACAGGAATGGACTGCGGCTGCTATCATTCCAATCGTAGTGATACTGATGATGTATCCGGGGATGCTTATATCAAGTAAGAATGAAAAATTCACAGCGTTGATGTCTGAGAGACGGCCCGGGGAGCTTAAATCAAGTCTTCTTCAGCTATTTGGAACTATGTCACTGATCATTATTCTCAGTTGGGGAATTATTGGAAGAAAAGAGCTTGCAGTAGCAGCAATTCTCATGTGGGGATTCGGTGATGCAGCGGCAGCTCTTATTGGAAAAAGATTTGGAAAGCATAAGGTGCTGCGTTTTAAGCGCGTTGATCATAAAAAGAGCTGGGAGGGTACAGCAGCCATGTCTTTTATTGCCTTCATTTTTGGAATAGCAAGTCTTTTGATAGTTGGCAATGTTCCTCTTGAAATATGCATTCCTGCCGTTATGGTGGCAGCACCACTCGCGGCTATAACTGAGCTTGTAACGAAAAATGGTTATGATACTGTGACTGTTCCGGTGGTAAGCACTCTTTCAATATATGTAATGTATATTGTCATGGGAGTTGCTTAGTCCTTCCTGCTTCTGTATACAGAAGGGGAAACAGAATAGATTCTTTTAAAAACTTTGACAAAATAGTTGTTGTCTGGGTAGCCTACAAAGCTGCTGATTTCCTGAATTGGGAGTGATGACTCTCTAAGGAGCTCAGCGGCTTTTTGACATCTTTTTTTGGCAATGTATCCTGTAACAGTATCTCCGATTTCTTCTTTAAAGATTTTAAGAAGATATGAAACAGAGATGTTTGCTTCTCTTGCAATATCTTCCGATGATATCTTTTCGCTGAGATTAAGACTGATGTATTCAAGGGCTTTTTGTATCGCCGGAGAGTGTCCTCCTGTAGATAAACGATAGTCATGAACGGCTTCAGTTAGCTCTTTTATCATATCCGTAAGATATTTTGTCTGAAGGTCGCGGTTTGCTGCTTTTGTGCTGAGCTGAATATATTTTTGTGTTATGGTATCGATCGTGATAACAGAAAGCCCGGATTCTTCAGCGGCTTTTCTGGAAAGTGCGCGAAGAATGGCAATTCCGGATCCGGAAGCATAGTAAGACATAGTCTCTTTTGGAAACGCAGTCAGTGGATTACCTGATTTCATGGCACTAAAAGCAGATAGCAGATTTTCCGTATCGCCATTTTTTATCATTGAAAGAAATCTTTTTTCAGAATCGTATCTTTTATAAATCTCACTATAGTTCTTTTCTTTGTATTCCTGAGCGTCAAAAGTTTCAGTTTCGTCCTGAATAAAACCCGATAAACGTCTGTATGAGTATTCTGTTATTTCCGGAGCAAAAGAGACAATACAGTTATTTATGATTTTTGTGAGCTGATCGGTATAACAGATCGGAAATCCTGTATAGTACAGTTTTAATGGTATTGATTTGGAGGAAGGTTCATTATACTGAGCCAAAATAGTTTCTGTTTTAATATCAGAATACTCATCTTTCACGTAGGGACCGAGAATGAATCTATGATTTGTGAATTCAAAAAAGCAAGCGCAGACACCGATGGAATCAATGATCTCGTATATGGTATCCGGATTTGATGCGTTTAAGAGGTAATGAAGGGCATCTTTTGTAAACATGGGTTGAAGATGGCTGCTAAAGCAATTTTTTTTCTCGAAAATTTCAAGTGAAGAGGACATGTCTGTAACATCTTCACAGGCGATGCCCAATATATTTTCAAGAATTGTTTGAAACAAAGCGTAATCCATAGCGGCTCCTTCCACTATTCATAAAAAGAATAAAATAATACTACTAATAATAAAATAATACTAACTACAATCGTCGTCAAATGATAGTATTGCCTAAGAAGGAAAGCTTTCGTCAATAAAAGACCAGTAATTGAAAGGGGAATACAGATGGCAAAAAACAACTCTCTGATAAGAGAAGAAAATGGTGTTATGTATAAAAAAGCCAAGACTTGGCATATAGCTCTAGCTATGATGACGGGAGCCGGGCAGATGGCATTCTATCTGCTTATGAACGGAGCAACTTACATCGGAAATGCAAACTTCGGGATTTTGGTTGCTGTAACAGGACTTGTCATTACGGGATCAAGGTTACTTGATGGAATAACAGATCCGATAATCGCATATTTTCTTGAACGATTTAATTCAAAATTTGGAAAGGTGCGTTTTTCAATAATGTTTGGATGGTTGATAATGGCTCTTTCCACAACTCTTATGTGTAACATTGGACCAAAGCTCGAACTAGCCGGAGGAAGAGGTATCGCATATTTTATCCTGTGTTACGCAATATATATTATCGGTTATACATTTGTCAGCATAGCCGGACAGATCAACATGAGTATTCTTACGAACGATCCCAAGCAAAGACCTACAATCGGGGTGTGGAGCACGGCTTATGCATACCTGCTTCCAATGATAATGGGCGTAGTTGCATCAGCTGTGATTCTTCCAAGATTCAATAATATTCAGGGAACAGAATATTTTGGAACATACAATGCTGTAGTAATTATCGTATCATTGTTTTTCTACATTCTTGCATGTATCGGAATAGCTCCATATGACATTCCTGAAAATTTTGAGGGCATAAAGTCTGCAGATTCATCTGATACAAAACCTGGCATTAAAGATATGGTCGCACTTATAAAGGACAATAAGGAACTTCAGAGATTTATTGTGGCAGCGACTTCGGATAAGCTTGCTCAGACTATAGGATCAGCTGCAGTTGTATCGACAATGCTTAACGGAATTATGATTGGTTCAATGGCGATTTCTTCAATTCTATCAGCAGCTGCAATGCTTCCATCCATTATATTTGCCATTATCGGAGCAAAGATTGCCGGGAAAAAGGGAAGCCGCGCAGTAATGATCAGATGGACGCAGATTTGTATCGGGATGAACATAGCATATGCTGCGTATTTGCTTTTTGCACCGACGCAGCTGGTAGGAGGCATACTCGGTGGAAATATTACTACAGGTGCGATTTTGATGGCAGTAATATATGTGCTATTTAACTTTGGTAACAATGCTGTAAAAATGGTTGTTTCCGTTGCAACAAGCCACTTGAGAATGGATGTTGTTGATTATGAAATGGACCGCTCAGGAAAGTACATGCCGGCAACAGTTTCAGCGACCTACAGCTTCGTAGATAAGATTGTATCTTCATTTGGCGCTACTATTGCGACTCTGTGCGTTGGACTTATAGGGTATACAACAACTGCTCCTCAGCAGGGAGATCCTTTAACATGGGGAGTCAAACTAATGACAGTACTTCTAATGATAGGCTTTCCAATCGTTGGCTGGATATGTACTTTGGCTGCAATGAAGAACTCTGCAATCACCTATGAAAAAATGGAAGAAATCCAGAAAAATATCTCGAATAAAAAAGCTGCACAGATGCAGAATGAATATGAACTAAAACGCGATGAAGAAGGAAAGATATTGAGGGCATTATGAGGACAACAACTCTTTGGAATGATAAATGGATATTTGTTAAAGAAGGAAAGAAACAGGAAATCTCCCTTCCCCATACCTGGAATGCGGTTGATGGGCAGACCGGACCCGAACAGTACTACAGAGGTACATGCATTTATGAGAAAACATTTGGCAGGCCTGTATTTAATTATGGTGAGCGTGTCTACATAGAGTTCAGGGGAGTTAATTCTTCCTGTAAAGTTTTTTGGGGCGAAAAAGAAATAGCAGCTCATGATGGAGGGTATTCGACTTTCAGAGTAGATATTACCGATTTTTTACAAGATGAGAACCTTATTCAAGTTCATGTTTCAAATGAACCTAATGGAGATGTTTATCCGCAGAGAGCTGATTTCACATTCTACGGCGGTATATACAGAGATGTGTACATGGTAATAGTAGATGAAAAGCATTTTGATCTGGATTATTACGGTACAAATGGGCTGTATGTAACGCCAAGGATTATTGGAGATGATGCTGAAATAGAAATAAAAGCTTATGTGAATGGTGGTGACAGTGTTCTCATATCTGTTGATGGTGTTTCTGAACAGAAATTCCCTGTGATGGAAATTGATGGCAGAAAAATGGTACACGGAAAATTCATGATAGCTGACGTTCACCTCTGGAACGGGATGGCAGACCCCTATTTATACAACATAACTGCTACACTTTTTGATGACGAAAAAGAGTGCGACAGGATATATGACAGGTTCGGAGTAAGGGAGTTCTCAGTGGATGCTAAGAAGGGATTTTTTCTAAATGGCAAGAGCTATCCTCTCCATGGCGTATCAAGGCATCAGGACAGAGAGGGTGTTGGAAATGCACTTACCCGTAAGATGCATGAGGAAGATATTGACCTTATCCTTTCAATGGGGGCCAACTCCATTCGTCTTGCACATTATCAGCATGACCGGTATTTCTATGATCTGTGTGATGAAAAGGGCATTGTTGTATGGGCAGAGATTCCATATATTACGGTCCATATGGATGCAGGGAGAGAAAATACAATTTCGCAGATGAAGGAGCTTATAGTACAGAATTATAACCATGCATCCATCATGTGCTGGGCACTTTCCAATGAAATCACCCTTCAGGGAATAACAGAGGATTTAATGGAAAATCACAGGATTCTAAACGATATGGTACATGAGATGGATCCTGCAAGGTACTCTGCAATGGCAAATCTGTTTTTGCTTGAGACGGATTCTCCTCTGGTGACGTTGCCTGATATCAGGGGTTACAACCTTTATTACGGCTGGTATGTAGGAGAAATGGAGGATAATGACAGGTGGTTTGATGAGTTCCATAAGAATCATCCTGATGTGGCTATTGGACTGACAGAGTATGGTGCGGATGCTGTTATAGATCTTCAGTCTCCAAAGCCTGAAAAAGGTGATTACACCGAAAGTTATCAGGCGCTCTATCATGAGCATATGCTTGAGATGTTTGCTGCTAGACCATATATATGGGGAACATATCTGTGGAATATGTTTGAGTTTGCAGCCGCAGGCAGAAACGAAGCAGGAGATCCCGGTAAGAACCATAAGGGTGTGATTACCTTTGACAGAAAGCAAAAAAAGGATGCGTATTACATATATAAGGCCTGGTGGTCAGATGAGCCATTTGTTCACCTGTGCGGAAGAAGATACCATGACAGAATTGAAGAAGAAACAGAGATTAAAGTATATTCCAACCAAAAGTCAATAACACTATATGTTGATGGTGAAAAGTATGCTACTAAAAACGGAGAACATGTATTTAAGTTTAAAGTTACAATAAGCGGAACACATAGTATTAAAGCTGTATCAGGAATATTCTCTGACGAGATGGAGATAAAAAAGGTTTCTGAGCCTAATCCTTTATATTTTGCTCCGGATAAAAAGGTCAAAAACTGGTTTGACGTTCCGGCAGGGATAGAAGAAAAAGAAGGTTATCTTTCCATCAACAGCACAATGGCAGAAATACAGGCTGTCACTGAGGGTAAGGCGATAATTGATCATATAATGGCTTCCATGAAAAAAGAAACGGCCGGAGGAATGGGCGAAGGTGTTAGGATTTCAGAGGCAATGCAACAGATGATAGCAAGGCAGCCACTTGTTAAGCTCCTTCAACAGGGCGGTATGGATACAGATTCAGAAGAAGTGCAGGCAATATCAGCGGCACTTCTGAAAATAAGGAAGATATGAATACTAAGCAAACTATTTTTTATAAGTCAAAATGGATAACACCGGAGAAGGAAACAAAACCGGAAGTCCGTAAAGGTGCAGGATATCTAAGACAAAAGTTTTCCTGTACATGTGATAAAGCTGTGCTCTATGCTACAGCCCATGGTGTTTATGAGGTTAAAATAAACGGGCAGGAAATAACAAAAGGACGGCTTATGCCCGGATGCGATTCCTATGATAAGAGGCTTCAATATCAGGAATATGACATAACAGCATTGTTGCGGGATGGAGAAAATGAGATAACTGCCTTGCTGGGAGATGGCTGGTACAGAGGATGTAATGGAATAGATGGTGTTCGTAATCTGTATGGCAGCGATATTTCTTTTCTATGTGCAATATTCGCGGATGAGAAGGAGGATGACCCGATTCTTGTAACAGATGAAAACTGGGATGCCTGTGAAGACGGAGCTATTCTTCTTACCGATCTTGAGCTTGGAGAGAATTTTGATGCCGGAAAAGAAACTAAGGATTGGCATAAGGCAAGAGTCCTGGATTTTTCATTAGATAATCTTATAAGCCAGTCTGCACCTTTTATAACAGAACATGAGGCATTTGAAGGAAAACTCTTACAAACACCTAACGGTGAAAACGTATATGACTTTGGACAGAATCTGGCAGGATATACATCTTTTGTCATTGAAGATGCCATGGGAGGGGAAAAGATAACTCTCATTCATGGGGAGACACTTGATGAAAACGGAAACTTTACAATCGCCAATTTTCAGCCCGGGGACAGAAATAAGTCGGGTGGAATAAGGCAGGAAATTAACTATATCTGCAGACGGGGAAGAAATGAGTTCAGACCGCATTTTTCAATATTTGGGTTCAGATATGCAAAGGTCATAACGGATATTCCTCTTGAAAAGATAAGCATAAAAAGTATCGCAGTTTATTCGGATATGAAGGTTACGGCAGGTTTTGAGTGCGGCGACACAGCAGTTAATAAGCTTTTTAATAACAGCCTATGGTCAATGAAGTCAAATTTCTGTGATATTCCTACAGACTGTCCCACAAGAGAGAGGGCAGGCTGGACCGGCGATGCAGCTGTTTTTGTAAAGACAGGCACATATCTGATGGACTGCAGGGATGTTTATGAAAAATGGCTTGCGAATGTCAGGCTCAGTCAGCATGAAGACGGGAAAATGGCATATATATGCCCTAAGAATTCTGAGCCGGGAAAGATAGCAGAGATGTTTTCTGCGTCAGTTGGATGGGGAGATGCGTCGGTAATTGTCCCGTGGAATCTTTACAGAGTGTATGGGGATAAAACTATTCTCTCAGATAATTATGAGATGATGAAAAAATGGGTGGATTTTCTTGGGGAAAGAGCCGGGAAAAGCAAGCTAAAAAACCGGTTTGGAAAGAATCCATATAGGAAATACATAATTGACACCGGAATGGATTATGGCGAATGGTGCGAGCCTGGAGCAGATGTTATGAAGACTATGATGGCTGCTTTTAAGAACGGGCAGCCGGAAGTTGCAACAGCTTATTATGCATATTCATCAGGAATCCTTTCCCAAATAGCAGATATATTAGGGAAGGAGGAAGACTGTGCCCGTTATAAGCAGATATCAGAGAAGGTAAAAAGTGCGTACAGATATCTGGTATTAAAGGATGGACACATAAGATCTGAGAGACAGTGCGAGTATGTAAGACCTCTTGCTTTAGGGCTGCTTTCTGATGAAGAGGCCAGGGATGCGGCGAGGGACCTTAATGAGCTGGTGATCAAAAATGATTACCACCTGAATACAGGCTTTTTATCGACACCGTTCCTTTGTAGTGTTTTATCAGATTTTGGATATGTGGATACTGCATACAGACTTCTTTTGCAAAAGGGTTATCCATCATGGCTGTATGCAGTTGATAAAGGTGCCACAACCATCTGGGAGACCTGGGATGGTATCAGAGAAGACGGCACAGTTCATGATTCGCTGAACCACTATTCATACGGAGCTGTTTCCGGATGGCTTTTGTCAGGTGTTTTGGGTATTCAGTATGATTTTGAAAAGGTCAGAATAAGGCCTGTACCGGATAAGAGTCTAAAGTTTGCCAAGGGATTCTATGATTCGCCAAAAGGACGCGTTGTGTCTGAATGGAGATATATGGAAGATAAAGACTCTTTTTCCTATCATTTTGAAATACCGGATGGAATGGAAGCAGAGCTTATACTTCCGGGACAGGAACCGATTATTTTGTTAAGCGGAAGTTATGATTTTTAAACGTACTTAGGAATCTATGCATTTATATATGAGAGGATAATTAAAATGAAAAAATTTGATAAAGGATTTATGCTTGGCGCATCAACTGCAGCTCACCAGGTGGAAGGGAACAATACAAACTCCGATTACTGGATAATGGAGAACATGGAATATTCCCAGTTTGTTGAGCCGTCTCTTGATGCGGTTGATCACTATAACAGATATGAGGAAGACATCAGGATGCTTGCCGATGCAGGTCTTAATACATATAGGTTTTCAATCGAGTGGGCACGTATTGAGCCGGAGCAGGGTAAATTCGATGAAAAAGAGATTGAGCATTATAGAAATGTGATCAGATGCTGCAGGGAAAATGGAGTCGAACCTGTTATTACACTCATGCATTTTACATCCCCAATATGGCTGATCAAGCAGGGGGGATGGGATAATGAAAATGTAGTGGAGCTGTTTGCGAATTACACAAAGTATGTAACGGAGCAGCTTGGAGACGACATCAAGTACATCTGTACCATCAATGAAGCTAATATGAGATTGCAGATTGGTGCCCTCATGGAAAGATTCAAAAAGCAGATGATGGCTAAAATGGCAGCTGCAGCAGGGGATGCAGGTAAGGAACACCACACTGATAATAGTGAAAAGGATTCAATGGAAGGCCAGGTTCAGGTAGGGCTTAATCTCTCTGATCCAATGGAAAAAATGAAGATGGCAGCCATGGAAAATGCAAAAGTATTTGGAGATCCTCAGCCACATACATTTGTTTCGGCTACCGATGCCAATGGAGACATGATCGTAATAAAAGCGCATCAGGCAGCGAAAGCAGCGATAAAGGCTGTCAATCCGGGTATTAAAGTCGGAATAACGTTGTCTCTTCATGATTGTCAGTATATAGAGGGTGGCAAGGAAGCAGCAGACAGAGAATGGGATGAAGAATTTGTACATTATATTCCATATATAAAGGATGACGATTTCTTTGGCCTGCAAAACTATACAAGAACTACATATGGACATGATGGAATAGTGCCTGTTCCGGAAGGGACACCAATGACACAGATGGATTATGAGGTATATCCTGAGGCTCTTGAGAATGTGATCAGACGTGTTCATAAAGAGATGCCGGGTATATCCATTATGGTTACAGAGAATGGAATTGCCACATCAGATGATGCTCAGAGAGTTGCATTCATAGATAAGGCAGTAGAAGGTGTGCAGAATTGCATAAGTGAAGGTATCCCGGTAATTGGATATTGTCACTGGTCTCTTATTGATAACTTTGAGTGGCAGAAGGGCTATGCCCTTACTTTCGGGCTCTGTGCTGTTGACAGGAAAACCCAGATCAGAACACCCAAACAAAGTTTGAAACATCTGGGGAGCTACATACAATAAAGGTAGTTGGCCTGATAATCAGAAATTACAGAAGAGTACCGGGATTATGTTTGAAGGGATTTAAAATTTTAAATGAAACGGAAAATAATTGCTGCTATTATTGCAGCAGTAATCATTATATTTTGTCTAGCAACATTTTTTGTTACAGGAAGTGGTGAAGAAAGAGTGTATACAAGAGAGAATAGCCCTATTGATTATGAGTCGGAATTACAGGCAGGAAAGGAGCAGAATCGAATCCTTACAGGTGTTCAGCAGATAATGATAGGGAGCAGGTGCAATAATTATGATGAAGCACTTGCTACACTTAAACAGATCAAAGAGGCTGGATACGATGGTATAGAGCTTAATGAATTCATGATTAAGCCGACGCCGTTAATGGTAAAGATAATGACTAAGGTTGCCGGAATGCCGGCCGGTAACGGTGGAAAGCTTGACTGGCAGAAACTGATAGCAGAAAGTGGGCTTAAGGTCATAAGTGTTCACAGTTATTTGAACAGTATTGAAGAAAATCCTGCAGCTGTTGCTGAACAAGCGCTTAGTTTTGGGACGGATACTGTGGTTATAACAGGAATGTACAGGTTTGATTACGGTAATCCCACGGAAGTGAATAAGCTGGCAGAGAGGCTTAACAAAGCCGGTGAAATGCTTTCAGAATACGGGGTTAAGCTGCTTTACCACAATCATAATGTTGAGCTTCAAAGGGTTACAGAAGATAAGACTGCCTATGATATCATTGTGGAGAACACGGATCCGAAATATGTAAATTTCGAGCTTGATACATATTGGATGACCGACGCAGGCGCGGATGTGAATGCCATAATAAACAAGCTGGGTAACAGGATGGTAATGTGGCATATCAATGACAGAGGATGCAAAAAAACAGGACCATTTACGACTCCAATACTCAAGGAAGATGCTGCTGAACTGGGAACAGGGAATATGCCTTTGGATACTTATTTGGATAATGTGCGCGTAAATACAAACGTAAGAGCAATTGTATTAGAGACACATAAAAACTGGATTGATAAGGATCCTGTTAAGAGTCTTAAAGTCAGTGCCAAGTGGTTTGAAAGATTATCCTGATTGTTACTTTTCAAAAAGCAGAGAGCTGAAGCTTTTCATAATAAGTCGGATCCGAAAATTTTTCTTGAAAACTATTAATAATCATATTAGCCTTTTCTTAGGACATGTGAGTTTTGTCTAAGAGAAGGCTTTTTGATTGCTAATGAGAGTTATTTTTCCAAATTAAGTAGAGATTGAAAAATAAGTATTGAAGAGGTGACAGGTGAAAAGAAAACTAATAGCTTTGATAGTGATGTCTGCAATCACATGTAACCTGCTTTCAGGATGTGGCAATACTGATAATGGTGAATCAGAGATAGAATCTAAGGATAGCGATGCATCCGAGTCTGCGTCGGAAGCTTCCTGGACTCCAATTGAAAATTTTCCAGAAGCTATAAAAGGATGAGGAATAACTGATTATGGCAAACATTATTGATTATGTTCAATGGAAAGGTGATATTTCCTTTGAAGAAAGACCTTTTAATATAGTGGATAATCTTGTTTTTTCGGAGTTGGGTTATCTGGAAATACCCAAGTGGCTGATGTCTGAAGGACAGATTACCATCAGAGAAATATGGGAAAAACTTGGAAAAAGTGCGCAATTCAGAGCCCTTTCGTTTTCGGATGGTGATATCTTGTTGTTGGAAGCCTGTGCATTGTCAAATAGATTTGCAGATGTTGTCATATCAGATTATGAAGATAGTAGTTATGATTCTGACAATACGCAATTTGCTGCGATGACGTTCAGTACTTCTTTCGGGGAGAAGTATATTTCCTTTAGGGGTACAGATGATACAATTCTTGGCTGGAAAGAAGATTTTATGATCAGCTACTGCAAGGTCCCTGCGCAGGAAAGAGCACTTGAATATCTAGAGAAAATTGCGGCTACAGGGCAGAAGTTTTATGTAGGGGGGCATTCGAAGGGGGCAAATCTGGCGCTATATGGGGCGGCTCATCTGATAGACACTAAGGACTGCATAAAAAAGGTATATCTGAATGACGGACCGGGATTTTGCGAAGATGTCCTAAATGCAGATCTGATACGGCAAATAGATGATATATGTGTGAGAATCACTCCTGAATATTGTATAGTAGGAGGTATTTTTCAGCCGGAAATAACAGTGGACTATATTGTAAAAAGCTCAGCACCTCAAATACTGCAGCATGCCCTTCTTAGCTGGCAGATTAAGCCTGAAGGGCTTGATCTTGCTGATGGACATGATGCGGTCAGCGACAAAATAAATTCATTATTTGGTGCATTCATCGAGAAGATGGATGCTCTTGAGGACAGACAGGCATTTGTAAACTCTATTTTTGATACAATGTCGCAAAACGGGGCAATTACTATTTCAGATTTTGTAAAAAAAGGTCCCAATGCATTTGAAGACCTGATAATGAAAATCGCCACTGATGACGAAAGTGGGCATCATCCGTTAAAAAAAGTAAAAGAAAGCCTTGTTCAGGACTTTTCAAAAACATTTCTGTGGAAAGTGATTACAGAGGAAGGTGAAACAAAAAGTATCATAAGAATATGCGTATCGCTCTTGATTGCCGGTATGTGTTATATCATTCCCAATAGTTTGATACAGACCGCTTTTGCAATTGCAATTTTTGCGATAGTTGCATATCAGGTTTCGAGGTCACTTTATTATCTCTATAAGGTAAAATGGGATTTTAACAAAGAAAGAGTGAGAGTCAACCTGAGTATAGTGCTGATAGTATCCTATGTGATCCTGATAATGAAAGATGCGGCGCTGCTTCTGTTTTCCAGTATACTGTTTGGCATTTTCTTTTTTATCAGTTCCTATCAATGTTTGGCAAGGCTTAAAAACAGTACTAATAAGTGGCAAAAGTCCAGATACTGTTTTGAGATGGTCATGACATTTTTATATGGCGGATATCTTCTGTTTTCACCATCGGTCGTACTTGGATGGTACATGATTTCTTTTGGAACATTCATGCTAATTGATGCCATATTTGAGATAATAGAGCTTTATATCAGGCAACGTAAATAATGTAGAAAAAGAATTAGTGCATGGATAGACAATTGACGCCATATCTTATTATCGTCCATTATCAATCGTAATTACGCCTATATATCCTTGAAATGCCGGCCCAAAAACGTGTTCATGAACATTTTCTGTTATTTTTCCATCCCATGAAAAATGCAGATGTCCGCCTAATACTTCCGATACCTTACTGTCAGGTGCATAGATAAGGTCTAATATTTTTTGTGTATTATTATCAGGAACATAATATGTCGTAGCGTTACCCCATGTTAAATCTCTATCACTCCATGCAGCCCGGGATGCATCTTCTAAAGAAGAATCCACTTGTGAATGAATTGGAACATGGGTTAAGAGGATAATAGGTTTATTCTTCTGGCTTAATTCTGTCAGTTTCTCTAAAGCCTGGGGCGGTAACTGGCTTGTACTGTTATTAAAACCAAGGATGATAAATTTTTCATACTCCATATACATTATATCTTCATTTTTACAAACAGTATCTTGAAGGCTTTTACCGTGACCTAAATCTTGCTCTGTAAGCCAGAATGGATAAACGTCATGGTCTGCACGAATATACATATATGGAGTTTTTATAGAGCTTAATCCATTTTTAAGACAGGAAACAGTAGCTTCTGAACAAAAGTCAATCATATCCCCACCAAAGAAAATACCGTCCGCATGGGCCTCATCTAACAATTTTGGTAAGGAATCCGCCCAAACATCATGCGATTTAATACCGTTTTCATTTACAAATGCATTTTCTCTGGCTTGTACTGTGGGTTTATCGGATTCTGCTACCTCGTCATTTGGTATTGTAATATGTAAATCTGATACCCATATAAAATGATAGGGACGGTCAATATCTTCAACTTTGATATGAACATTTTCTATCTTATATCCGGCTTTTTCAAATTGAGTAATATGAAATTCGTCGTTTTTGATGCCCATTTTAATTGCAACTATTACTACTATTGCAACAATGGAAATCATTAATATCTTTTTATATGAATTGTGAGCTAATTTTTCCAAAATCGTTTCCTTTAGCTGTAAAGATTATGTTTATTAAGTACTTATTTACAACCTATTGTAATCAATAATATTGGTCACTGCAATATGTTACAATAATCTCTATGAGTAAAGACAGACTATAGTGATAGCCGTAAAAACAATATATAATCATACGAAATAGAATGAGAAAACTTATTGTTTATGTGGATTGACAGATCATAGTTGGATAAAGGAGAGCCTGAAAGGATGAATGCTTCGGATCTCATAATCAAAAGGCATTCTTTTCGTTCACGGAAAAAGAGCAGGAAACCATTGTGAGCCTCCTTGAAAAGTACAACAAAAGGCTTGAAGATGAAATGAATAGATTTTGAGGTCAGTTATGTTTTTGAGAAAAGAAAAAGATGTGATCCAGCTTTCGGACCACTTTGATTACAGAAGATTATTAAGATACTGCTTTCCATCAATGACAATGGTGGTGTTTACGTCGATATATGGAGTGGTTGATGGACTGTTTGTATCCAACTTTGTTGGTAAAAACGCCTTTGCGGCGATAAACATAGTGATGCCGGCGCTTATGATCCTGGGAGCACTGGGCCTTATGTTTGGCTCCGGTGGAACAGCACTTGTTGCGAAAACTCTCGGAGAAAAGAAAAATGATCTGGCCAATAAGTATTTCTCCATGATGATCGAGTTTGCAGTGCTTCTGGGAATGCTCTCCACATTCATAGGATTTGTTTTCATGCCTCAGATTGTGGATGCTTTGGGAGCATCAGCTCTTATAAGAGACGAGGCAGTTCTTTATGGAAGGGTTGTTATTCTCTTTACTGCGTCAGCTGATCTTCAGTTCGTGTTTCAAAGTTTCATGACTGCGGCCGAAAAGCCGCGACTTGGGCTTAGGATAACTGTAGCTGCAGGACTGACCAATATGACACTTGATGCTGTTTTTGTCGGATTCTTAAAGTGGGGAGTAACCGGAGCTGCTCTTGCAACAGGTTTTAGTCAGATAGTGGGAGGCATTATTCCGCTAATTTATTTTGCCGGGGAAAATGACAGCCTTTTGAGATTCTCTTTTACCAGGATTGAAATGGATGTGGTGGGAAAAGCTGCATTTAACGGCATGTCAGAGCTAATGGCAAACATCGCATCATCCCTTGTGAGCATGGTATTTTACCAATTATATTTGGAGTAAATGGAATCTGGGGAGCTGTAGCTGTGGCGGAAGTTGCATCGTGTTTACTTTCATGGATATTTCTCTTTACGCAGAACAAAAAGTACAATTATCTTAATTTCTAAATCTGTGTAAAATTTTTTGTAACTATGATGGTGGTAGTACTATAAATAAAGAACAATTATAGCCATTCAATTATAGAATTCATTAAAAGAAAGTATATTATATGGATGTGAATGAGCAGGTTTTAGATTATTTGATGGAGACAAAGGGCAATTATTAAGTATAAGGGAGCGAAAGAATAAAAAATGATTTACATAGGCTGTCATTTATCGGTTACAAATGGATATGAAGCTATGGGATGTAAAATGGTAGAGTTTGGTGGAGATACATTTTCATGGTTTACAAGAAATCCTCGGGGAGGAAAATCAAAGGATATTGTCACGGAGGATGCTCAAGCACTGAATCGGATACTTTCTGAAAATAAATTCGGGAAGCTTGTAGCTCATGCCAGTTACACTATGAATCTTTGTTCAGCAAATGCTGATACGAGAATTAGTGGGCGGGATATGTTGAAGAATGATTTGAAGAAAATGGAATTTCTTCCGAACCAATATTACAACTTCCATCCCGGATCCCACACAGGACAGGGAGCAGATATAGGAATTAAACAGATAGCGGATGGACTAAATGAAGTACTCTGGCCGGAGATGAGGACAACAGTTTTGCTTGAAACCATGGCGGGCAAAGGTTCAGAAATTGGAAGAAGTTTTGAAGAGATCAGGCAGATAATTGATCTGGTGGAGTTAAAAGATAAACTTGGAGTCTGTTTCGATACATGTCATATCTGGGATGCCGGATACGATATTGTTGGTGATCTTGATGGTGTACTTGATCAGTTTGATAGGATTATTGGTCTGGACAGACTTAAGGCGGTTCATTTTAATGACAGCAAAAATGAACGTGGTTCCGGAAAAGATCGCCATGAAAAACTCGGACAAGGAATGATAGGATTGGAGGCAATGAAGAGATTTGCAGTGCATCCTGTTTTCGAAGGATTACCATTTATCTTGGAGACACCTAATGATAATGAAGGTTATGTACAGGAGATAGCGACAGTGAAGAGTTGGTTTTACTGAAGCATTAAGACTCATTAAGAGTGTGATAGAATTTTCACTCATTCTGCAAAAAATCTTTTTTGACATAGATATTATTATTGTGATAATATTTTTCAATAAATCCCATGAGGGAGTAGCAAGCGCGACAGCGTAGCAAGTCAACATACTGGTCGGCGGATCTGGCTTGTTTTAAATTGCGAGACTCATGTATAGTGTGGCTATACGTGTGTCTATATATGAGAATGTACCCGGGTATAGTCAAGGCTATATCCGGGTTTTTATATATTAAATCAGGTTAAGGAGACAAATTTTATGGGTTTAATTGAATTATTACTTCTGGGCATAGGTCTTTCCATGGATGCATTTGCTGTTTCTATATGTAAAGGAATAGAGACAAAAAAGGCCGGATTCAAACAGGTAATGCTGTGCGGTGTTTGGTTTGGCTTTTTCCAAGGGCTGATGCCATTCATTGGTTATGTTTTGGGATCAAGGCTTGAATTTATCATCAATAAAGTAGCACCATGGCTGGCGTTTATACTTCTTACCATCATTGGTGTAAATATGCTGCGTGAGGCCTTTTCTTCTGAGGAAGAAGATACCAGAGCAGGTTTTGATGTAAAATCAATGTTCATTTTGGCGGTTGCCACTTCAATTGATGCGCTGGCTGTCGGCATCACATTTGTGGCTGTTCCGGTTACGTTAGTAAAAGCTTCGGCGTTGCTAAACACTGTAATTGGATGTCTGATCATCATGGCTACGACATTTGTCTTTTCTTCATTTGGAGTTAAGATAGGTAATGCCTTTGGGACAAGGTTTAAATCAGGAGCAGAGGCGGCGGGAGGTTTTGTCCTTATTTTCATAGGGCTAAAAATATTACTGGAGCACCTTGGAGCGTTGGAATTTTTGGGCAAGGGAGATGTTGTGTTCGGATTACTGATTCCATTTGTAGGGACCGTTCTGGGGTCAGCCCTTGTATTCATTACAGACAGTGAGATAAAGGAAGATTTCAAACTGATCATGATGGGCATGGCCGGCGGTATAATGATGGCTTGCGCTATGTGGACACTGCTATATCCATCAATCCTTAGGGGAAAAATAGTAACGGCTGCAGTTGGATTTATCATTGGAATAGGCTTCCAGTATTTGCTTGATAAGGTTGTGCCCCACACTCATGTTTTCACAAAAGCTGAAGAAGGCCCATCAAGCAGCCTGAAATATCCGTTTAAAGTAATGCTTTCAGAAGTTATTCACCACGTTCCGGAAGGAATGGCTGTGGGAATCATGTTCGCCGGGGCACTAAACGGAGCAGAGGGAATGTCTTTGGCTGCAGCTTTTGCGCTTACTATCGGCATTGCTGTGCAGAATATCCCGGAGGGGATTTTTGTTTCGAATCCCATCAGGACCGGCGGAGAGGAGAAGAGTAAGTCATTCCTTATGGGGGTAGTATCAGGTGCCGTTGAGCCGCTTCTAGGAATTGTAATGATGATTCTGATTACTGCGTTCCCGGGAATTCAGATGTTTGTTATGTCTCTTACAGCAGGTGCGATTGCATTCCTGGTATTGGAAGAAAACATACCATCTATGCACACAGGAGAGCATTCGGATAAAGGGACCATATCATTCATGCTGTTCTTCTGTTTGATGATGGTCATCACTTTTTCTACAGCAGTATAAGATTGTGTGAGGTTTCAGTATGAAGGTTAAGACCCTTGGTAATAAAAACAATCCAGCGATAGCCATTTTACTTAGGATGTCAGCTGAAGAATCACAGAAAGTATTCTGTGACAGCATGTATCCAGAGCTTCCATGGACAGTGCCAGATCTTTTTTCTTTTCAAGGGCATCAAGAATCTCCTGAATGTCAGAGTTGTTTCCCGGCATGATAAGGTCATTACCTGCTTCAATACATTTTGTTGCAGCAGATCCTCCATTTGCGTTTGTGGTAAGCCAATCGGTCATTATTATACCTGAAAAGCCCCATTCATCTCTTGCCGCTGTGGTGCACAGGTCGTAGTTGTTAGCCGAGTGCACTCCGTTAACCTTGTTATATGAAGTCATTATAGCTTTAGGATCAGCTTCTTTTACGACGATTTCAAAGCCTTTTAAATAGATTTCTCTAAGGGCTCTCTCGGATACTATGCTTGATACTCCGCGTCTGTTTTCCTCCTGGTTGTTGCAGGCAAAATGCTTGATGGTAACTGCACAGTTCTTGTGCGATGAGACACCCCTGGTGATAGCGGCAGCCATTAGCCCACTTACTAAAGGATCTTCCGAATAATATTCAAAATTTCTTCCGCAGAGTGGGTTTCTGTGTATGTTCATCCCGGGAGCAAGCCATAGCTGAACGCCCATTTCTTCCATTTCGGTGCCTATAAGATCACCGATTTCTTCTATGATTGCAACGTCAAATGTTTGCGCAAGCGCTGTGCCAACAGGGATAGCGGTGCAGAACATATAGTGGTCTTCACCTTCAGGGTGAAGGAATTCTTTTCCGAAAATACGATTTTCTAAAGACTCGTAGCGGTTCATCTTATAGATAGAGCCATCTTCCGGATTCACCTGATAATGCTTCTGAAGCCTTATACCTGCAGGACCGTCCGCAAGAATAAGGTGACCGATGCCAAGGTGTTTTAGACCATTAAAGGTTTCTCCTGCTGCGCCCGGTATTGTCATGGCCGCAGAGCCTATTATCTCACCGCTCATAACACTGGGCTGACCGCAGACCAACCTGGCTTTTTCATCTGCTGTCATTTTTGCAAGAACTTCCGTGGCCTGTTTGCTAAATGAAATGTGGTTCTTTTTGATGTTAGCCCTTAAAAGCCTGTCTTTTTCGATGTAGGAAGTGACGGCATTTTCAATGTCAATATCGCTTATGTCAGTGAATGCATATGGATCATTTTGCTTGTAGGCTGTCGGACTATCTGTTCTTGCTGATAACTCATCACGTTTTTGGGGCACGGGGTCTGATGGCACCATTTCCTTAAGCGAATCAAGAAGAGGGCAGATAGGACTTAATGTTGAAAGCACAGTTTTTTTCTGTAAAAGCAAGGCACTTTCCCGCCTTTTCTTTAAATAGCCACATGAATCACATATCTGCGATTCAAGAATATATCTTCCGGCATCAAGGAAGTACTGTGACCTGGCTGTGTGGTAGGATGCCAGGAGATAGCAGGAAAATGAGAGTGAAAGAGTCTGTGACTGCCCGGGATTTAGAATGCCTGTCTTGGCAAAAGCCACAAGCCTTTTATTTTCCTTATGGCGTTCACCTTTGGGGAGGTAGCTATATAGATGAACCACCTCTTTTCCGGGAATTTCACCTATATTTGTCACGTTATAATTGACTGTTATTATGTCCTCGTATATG